>JAFVOW010000095.1 GCA_017505625.1 Clostridia bacterium
CCTACCGTCGTCGCTAAACGATTTTTCGCTTAACCATATTCTAACGTTACCCTCGCCCGCATTATATGCGCAGAGTGCGGTTTTTTCTATATCAAATCTTTCGGATAAGTATTTTAGATAGTAACATCCTAATTCTATGTTATCTTTTGCGTTAAACAAGTCGAAATTTTTCTTACCTAATTTTTCAGCAACGTAATATGCAGTTGAATCTATTAGTTGCATTAAACCTTTTGCACCTTTTAAGCTTACGGCTTCTGCGTTGAAATTGCTTTCTATTTTTATTAATGATAATACCTTGTATACGTCTAATCCGTACTTATTTGAATAATATTTTATTTCCGTTATATAGTCTAACGGATACACCCTTTTTTCTATGAAAAAATATACCCCTACTGATAAGCAGTAAAAAATGACAGCCGTTACTATAAACGATAAAATTCTTAAGCCCACTCGCTTACTTTTATTTTTTCTCATACAAATATATATTAAGTATATGCAATACTAAAACATTTCTTTCTCAAATAGACATACGCCGTTTGTTACGACAATTTAACCGCATATTTGATAAATTCCTTTTTCTTCCCTTAAAAATCTCGTTATATAATCTTTTCACTTTTAGGAATTTTATTATGAAACGATTATTTATTCTATTTATTTTGGTATTGCTGACACTAAACGTTATTTTTCCACAAAACAGGCGTGTTTCAGCTGAAGATAGTTATATGCGTGTAATTACTGAAGATACTCCTTTTTTTGCGTATTACACAGACTTAGAACCACTTTTCTATTTACCGTACACCTATTACGTTAAGGTTATCGGTTATGAAAACGGCTATTCACACGTAGAGTGTTACGGGAAAAACAGTATAAAAATTGACGGATACGTTCCCACCGACCTATTGTACGACGACGATTTAAGCGTAACGAATCCTTACGCAAACATAAAAATATATACGTTAACGCCGTCAGTTATATATTCAGACAGTAAACTGTCTACCCCGATGCAGTACGTTTTTCCATCTAGGCAATTAGACTTTTATGGAACCTTACCTAGTGAACAAGGAAACCTTTATTTCGTAGGCTATAACGGTAAGTTAGGATACGTAAAAGAATCGGATATTCAGCCCTTCACCCTTCAAAACCATCCCAACGAACTTACGTTTTTGCAAACTGACGTAGAAATAGAAATTCCAGAAACCGAGCCAGAACCAGACCAAGAACAACCAGCGACAACCGATAATACTACGCTAAAAATCTTAATTATAGCAAGTTTAAGTATTGCAGGAATAATAGGCTTTTTCGTTGCGACTAAGAAACGTACTGAATCAAACTACACAACCAACCGTTATTACGACGAAAACGAGTATGAATAAATAAAAGATACTATGAAAGATTAGTTAAACTAACCAGACATAGTATCTTTTTATATAAAATGCATATACGTAAACTTTGTGTTACGCACACGCCTTTTTGTCTAATAAACACTCTTTAGATTTTTTGTTTTTATTCACGTGTTTTTCTTTTTCCTTAACACCTCTTAAAAGTGCCTTAAAAAACTTTATAGGCAAATATTTTTCCCTGAAAAAATTATCATCGTAGCCTTTTTTATCAAGACGTTTTCTAATTTTTTCTAGAATCTTGTTTTGATGTCTAAAATACTGCTTGCTAGTGTAGTCAAAGCCAACGAATTTGTCTTTATCTCTCACTAGGAAATACTTATATTCTATGCACATCTTCTCATATTCGGTTAAATTTTCTAAAATACCGTCTAACGTAACCAATAAATCAAGATATAAATCTTTTTCTTTTATGAGTGAAATTATAGAATTACAAATATCTAAACAAGGCGACGTAGCATCCATAGAAGTAATTGCCTTCTTTTCAACTAATTCATCAATTTGGTCAACTAAAGATTCAATATTTGGGTAAGCGTAAAGTAAAACTTTTGTGTATAATGTATTCAATTTAATTCTCCTAAATTCAATTCTTTTTTCCGGAAACACCCCCATTTTAACCAAGAAATTTACAATAAGTCAACATTATATGACAGTTTTGAACAAAATTATTTATTTTTGTTCAATATTTTTATTTTTTCGGTCATAAACCCATTGACAAAGTAATTTAGATGGGTATAATGGTTTATTTCCGAACATTTGTTCGTATTTGTGTTTATAATACTACCCTATACTGACAACAGTTTGTCATATTTGGTAAATTTTGGAAATTTTTAAAAGATTTTTATGCATTTAAAGTTTTTATAATGACAAATTACTTTTAATATGATAAAATATGTAATATGAATACTTTAAGAAGAAATTTTTGTTTAATTTTATTATTTTTGTTTTCAGTTGCGTGTTTAGGCATTAGTAGTTTATTTGGATTTACCACTGCTAGTGCTAAAGAAAACCATACTTTTCTTTATTTACCGCAATCTAATTTAGACGTTTTAGACCTTAACACGTCCGCCCCTGCACACGCTACCGTTTACGACGGTGGTTCGGCGATTATTACTGAAAATAAAAAGCTATACATTTTTGACGGTGATAAGTACGTTGAATATTCTTTGCTACGGTATAACAACCCGGGTCAAATTAGATATCTTGGCGACAAGCGATTGCTTGTTAACGATAATCTAATTCTATACACCATTGATTTAACCGATTTAACTAAAAGCCCTGAGCTTTTTACTTTTAACGGTGAACAAATCACCAGCAGTTATTTCGATATCAACGGTAATTATCTTGCGACTATTAATAATAAAATTTTTGTATACCAATTAAACGGCATAACGGCAGTCAAAAAAACTGAGCTTCCTGTTATTCCAAAACTTCCCTCACCCGTTTGTATTAATAAGGACGGGAAAGTCTTCTTTATTCGCTTATCAGACACCAAACTTTGTATTTACGACATAAACGAATTAGACGAAACTAAGGTAAACGGTACGCCCATGCTAACTAGTGGAGATGGAATTTCAAATATGGTATCAAAGGACGGAATTTTATACTACACTTCCAACAATAAGGTTTACTGCATTAATGAAAACGCTGTTGAAACTGACAGCACCTTGCCCACTGAACTTACGTACAGTACTGTGTTTAACGGATACGATTTAGGCTCAATAGAAAATCCTACCGATATGCATTTTTATTGCGACAACTTAGTGATTACCGATTCGCAAAAGAACGCTGTTCAACAGTTTTCTATCGTTGATAATGAATTAATATTTACAGGCAAAGCTATTGCTAAAGATAAAACGGCGTTTAATAGAATATCGAAGGGCGCTGTTAAAATTTGTGAAACTAGCAAAAACGTTGCAGTTTTAGACGAGTTCAAGCTAACCGTATTACCAAACTCTAGCGAGTTCGATAGGTATGACGTAACTAATTATCAAAACTACTTAGTATCAAAGCTTGGCAATCCTTTAACCTTTGCGCTTGGCAACCAAACGATTTTACTAGGATATTTAGACGGCGTTAAACTATTAAACTTAGAAAACGGCGAATTAAACGAAGAACTAACTTCACTAGAAAACGTAAAATCTATTATCTTCTTTAACGACACGTATTACGTACTATGTTCTAACGAAACTTTAACCACTGTATACGTTACCGACGAAAGTTTAAGTGAAATACAAAAAATCGCCGAATACGAATATTCGACGGACGGATTTACCGTAGACGTTTTTGGTAACGTTTACACATATAACCAACTAGGCGTTTACAAAAATGGTGAATTGTTTATTGCAGAAAGCATAGTTAACGGATTATTTACCGACCTTAACGGTAACCTATATTCATTAAAAGATAATAACGTTCGTTATTTTGATATTGTTCAGTCTTCGTGGGTTAATTTTATTACCCTTAACACTAACGTAAAAAGCGTAGCAAACACCATATTTAATAACGACCTATATATAATAACTGAAAACGATGAATTTATTTATACTGCTCATCCCGAGAATTACGCTAGCATTACGGCAATTACCTTGCCTAGTGATTTTGCATTAAATGGTCAAACGATAACAACTAGCCTAAAAGTTTATACTGTTAACGATAATTCGTACGCTTACGATATAGACGTTACTGACGGAATTAAGTATAAAGAACAAGTTCAACCAAAAACTGAATATGCTTTTATTTGCAAAACCTTGCTTAATAGCGTTAACGGTCAAGTGGAATATTTAATGCTTGCTGGCGAAAATGGAGTAACTATTACGCATTCTAGTTCGGCTACTGAAAAATTCGTAATCTACGACGACCAGGTTAGCGAAAAAGTATTCGTTGCAACTGACGTTAATACTTACTACTTCCCCATTATTACTAAAACTAATCTTTACACCTTACTTACGCAAGAAAACGTTTTAAGGTTATCGAAAGGCGCTATTCTTTACCCAACTAGCAAATTTACCTTTAACGGCATAGATTTCTATAAAGTAAAACTCGATTCTAGCGAAAACGCTATTATCGGCTACGTTCCCGTTAACTTTACCGTAAAGGTGTTATCTCAAGACGTAACGTATAAAACCTATTCTTTAGAACGTGTTAACCTTACGGTGTTATATTCGGACAAATCACTTACCACCGAACTTATGCAAATTCCCGACGGACAAACGGTAAGAGTTTATGAAAACGATAATGGCATATTAAAGGTATTATATGAAACTCCCGAAGGATATATCGAAGGATATATTTCTTCTACCGCCATCGTCGATAACCCCAACCTACAAATACGCAACATATTAATTATTCTAGCCGTTACAGCATGTTTATGTGGTTCGGTAACCTATTTCTTATTAAGAAGTAAAAGAGATTAAAGCTATTTAAAATTAAAAAACCTTGACTTTATTGAAAAGTCAAGGTTTTTTGTTACTTAAAAATTTTATACGCTAACTCGTTTACGTAATCTAAACTATCATAGAGTTCAGATAACTCGTTAAAATCGTTTTTGTAAACTTCTAGAAGAAGTGCACCGTTAAACCCAACGCCATTTAATCTCTTAAATAAATCGGCAAAATCGGTTACACCTTTTCCCGGCAAACACATTTTACCATTTTCATCAACGTCGGAAAGGTGTACGGTAACGATATCGCTTCCCATTTCTTCTATAAATAAATTATGGTCTATACCACTTTGTCTTGCTTGTTTTACGTCTAGCGTACCTTTTAGGTCGTTAGTTAAACTTTTTAAGGTCTTAAAAAAGCCTATATAGTTATAGTAACACCAATGAACGTTTTCATACGCTAGTTTTAAGCCGTATTTATCGCATAAATCTATAATTCGTTGCGTAATACGAGAAACCCTATCAAAATCTATTACTATAGGAGTTTTTTTAAACCTAGCACCACCGTGAAAGGTATAATAACTAGCATTCATTTCTTTAGCACACTTTAACGTGTTTTCTAAAAACATAAAACTGTCTTTTTGCGCCCTTTCGTTTAGGCTGTATAGTTGAGGTTCAAACTGTGTAGTTAAGGTGTGTATAGAGTGAACTTTTACGTCGCCTTTTA
>JAFVOW010000096.1 GCA_017505625.1 Clostridia bacterium
AAGGTGGAAAAATGAGTGAAAAAAAACAACCGAGTACTATTAAAGAAAAACGCCGTGAAAAAATTATTTTGTCCGGCTTAAAAGTTTTTTGTGAAAAGGGTTATCAGTCTACTACGGTTGATGATATAACTAAAAAAGCCAAATGCAGTCACGGTCTTTTTTATCATTATTTTAAAAGTAAAAAAGATATTTTTGACGAAGTTGCTTCTATGCGTGGAAAAAACATGTTAGACTATCTTGAAGAAGTCGTTAAAACCCCCTCTAATTACGTAGAAAAACTTAGAACCATCGTTGATTACGCCTTTTCTAACGTTAAAAAGGACGAATTGTTTGCGTATAAATACTACTTTTTCGTTTCGACGGTTTTTAATAAGGCTGAGTCGGGTGAACTTCCCCCAAAAGATGGCAATCCCCCACACGCTAGAATGAGCGAATTTTTTAATCAAGGTATTATAAACGGTGATTTTAGCGATAAATATGATGCAAAAGAATGCACAAGGCTATTTAATTCTATAATTCAGGGTGCAACGCTTTGTTTTATTCTTTGCCCCAAAGAGTTTAAGAAAAACTTTAATTTTCCGTCTACCGATTTTATTATAGACGTTTTCAAAAAGGAGGACTAACTTGAATACTACAACAAAAAACGCTAAACAAAACGGTTTCTTTTCTTCCGCAAAAGTTTTAACCAAATCTATTCGAGAATACAAAAGACCGTCGCTTCTAGCACCATTTTTTATTGCTTTAGAAGTTATTTTAGAATGCTTAATTCCCTACGTTATGACGCTTTTATTGGGAGCTTTAGACTTTATTACAGGAAACACCTTAAACCCTAACGCTATTTCGGTAAGTATAATTAACTTCATATACCCAAATGGCAACCCACAACTTGTTGGAACTATTCTTTGGTTTGGATTAGCACTACTTTTACTTGCATTTTTATCGCTTACGTGTGGTGCGCTATCGGGTAGATTTTGTGCTATAGCTTCAAGTGGTTTTGCCAAAAACCTTAGAAAGGATATGTTTTATAAAATTCAAGACTATTCTTTTTCTAACATAGACAAATTCTCATCCTCTAGTTTGATTACCAGAATGACCACCGACGTTATGAACGTTGAAATGAGTTATATGATGATTATAAGAACGGCTGTTAGGTCGCCGTTTATGTTGATTTTCTCTTTGGTTATGTCGTTTTTACTCAACGCTAAAATGGCTCTCATTTTCTTATGCACTACCCCAATTTTAACCGTTGGTCTTATAATAATAATGACTAAGGCGATACCGTTCTTTACTAGAATTTTCAAAAAATACGACAAGATGAACGAGTCAGTTGAAGAAAACCTTCGTGGTATGCGTGTAGTTAAATCTTACGTTAGAGAAGATTATGAAATTGAAAAATTTAACAAGGCGTCTTCTAACGTTAGAGATGATTTCACTAAAGCCGAAAAAATTATTGCTTTTAACGGCCCGTTAATGAACTTTTGCGTTTATGCAGGTCTTATTGCTATTTACGTGGTCGGTTCTATGCTTATAATTAATTCTAAAGAAACGTTACTAAAAATTACCGAACTACAAAGTTTTATGTCGTATTCTTTCCAAATGTTAATGTCTCTTATGATGTTGTCATTTATTATGGTACAACTAATAATCAGTACGGCTAGCATTAAAAGAATTGCAGAAGTTCTTAATGAACAGCCCACAATCGTTTCTAGCGAAGATGGATTAAAAGATGTTAAAAACGGTAGTATAACATATAAAAACGTTAGTTTTAAGTATTCTAAAGATGCTGAAAAGTATTCGTTATCAGATATAGATTTACATATTAGTAGTGGCGAAACGATAGGTATAATCGGCAGTACGGGTTCGAGTAAAACAACTTTGGTACAACTTATTCCCCGTTTGTACGACGCTAGCGTTGGTGAAGTTCTGGTCGGCGGTGTCAACGTTAAAGAATACGACCTAGACGCACTGCGCAATTCCGTTGCTATGGTTCTTCAAAAGAACGTTCTTTTCTCTGGCACTGTTAGAGAAAATATGAAATGGGGCAATCCAGGTGCTACCGATGAAGAAATTTCTAATGCACTAAAACTTGCACAAATCGATACTATGCCTTTAGATAAACATATCGAACAAGGTGGTGTTAACGTTTCGGGCGGACAAAAACAACGTTTATGTATTGCTAGAGCCTTACTAAAACAGCCCAAGATTCTTATTTTAGACGATTCTACCAGCGCCGTTGACACTAAAACCGATGCACTTATTAGACAAGCGTTTAAGAAGTATATCCCCGAAACCACCAAAATTATTATCGCTCAAAGAATTGCCTCAATTCAAGATGCAGACAAAATTCTTATTATGGAAAACGGTACTATTACCGCTATCGGAAATCACCAAACATTACTTAAAAACAATCAAGTATATAGCGAACTTTATTATTCACAAAACAACGCCCAAAACAAAGGGGGTGATAACTAATGGCTAAACCTATACCCATGCAAAAAAACGGTGCTCGCCGTGGTCCAATGAGACCTAAAGCAAAAAAAGGTACTCTTAAAAGAGTTCTAAGTCTTCTTTTTTCTAAAAACAAAAAATCTCTTGCAGTGGTGTTCGTTTGCCTTACTATCAGCGCGGTAACGGGCGTTGCTTCCTCAGTGTTCTTAAAAAACCTATTATCTTTAATTAGAACAGGTATAAGCGAAGGCTTAGACGCAGTTTTATCCGGACTAATTACGTTGTTCGTTATTATGGGTGCAGTTTACTTAAGTTCTATCGTTTGCAACCTAATTCAATCTAGAACAATGGCTAGCGTTACGCAAAACTTCCTACACCAAATTAGAACGGGTGTCTTTGATAAGATGCAAACGCTTCCAATAAAATATTTCGACACCCATCTTACGGGCGATATTATGAGTTCGTATACTAACGACACTGATACTATTAGACAGTTAGTTTCACAAAGTATTCCTAGTCTTTACTCTGCCCTAATTAGTGTTACTACTCTTTTGGTTATTATGCTTACGTCTAGTCTTTGGCTTTCTTTGATTATGTTCGTCGGTGTTTTTTGCATGTTTATGGTAACTAAAATCATCGGCGGTAACAGTGCTAAGTTCTTTATGAAACAACAAGTTTCTTTAGGCGCTGAAGAAGGTTTCATACAAGAAATGATACAAGGACAAAAAGTCGTTAAAGTTTTTTGCCATGAAGAACAAGCAAAAATCGATTTCGATGCTAAAAACGACCAACTTTGTAAGGACGCTACTAGCGCCCACTCGTTTGCTAATATTTTAATGCCCATTATGGGTAATTTAGGTAACATTTTATACGTGTTAATCGCCTTTGTTGGTGGACTGTTAGTTGCATTGAACGTTAACAACGTTACCATATTAGGCAAAGTTGAAGAACCTGCTATATTTATTTTAACTATCATCGCATTTCTACCGATAAGTAAACAGTTTACAGGTAACGTTAACCAAGCATCTCAACAAATAAATTCCGTTGTTATGGGGCTTGCCGGTGCTTCTAGATTGTTTGAACTTATGGACGCAGTTCCCGAAGAAGATAACGGGTACGTTACTTTAGTAAACTGTAAAATAGACAAGGATGGTAATATTACTGAAACTAGCGAGCGCACGGGATTATGGGCGTGGAAACACCCTCACAAAGCCGACGGCACGATTACCTATACTCAACTTAAAGGCGATATTCAAATGACCGAAGTAGACTTTGGGTACGTTGAAGATAAAATCGTTCTTCACGACGTTAGTTTATATGCTCACCCCGGTCAAAAAATTGCTTTCGTTGGAAGCACAGGTGCAGGAAAAACTACTATAACCAACCTTATTAACCGTTTTTACGACATAGCCGACGGAAAAATTCGTTATGACGGTATTAATATCAATAAAATCAAAAAGAGCGATTTAAGGCGTTCTTTGGGAATAGTTTTACAAGACACTAACCTATTCACGGGAACGGTTATGGAAAACATTAGATACGGACGTCTTGATGCTACCGACGAAGAGTGTATAGAAGCTGCAAAACTTGCTTACGCTCACGATTTTATAACACGTCTTCCTAACGGTTACAACACTATGCTTACGGCTGACGGCGCAAACCTTTCCCAAGGACAACGTCAACTGTTATCTATCGCCCGTGCGGCAGTAAAAGACGCTCCCGTTATGATTTTAGACGAAGCAACCTCTTCTATTGATACTAGAACTGAAGCGCTCGTGCAAAAAGGTACTGATAGGCTTATGGAAGGAAGAACTGTTTTCGTTATTGCGCACAGACTTTCTACCGTTCAAAATTCTAACGTTATTATGGTTTTAGAACAAGGTAGAATAATCGAACGTGGTTCACACGAAGACCTAATTGAAAAACAAGGTAAATACTATCAACTTTATAACGGAGCGTTTGAACTTGAGTAATTTATGTAACCTTTGCCCCAACAAATGCAACGTTGATAGAACTAAAGTAAAAGGGTTTTGCGGAGCAAACGACAACTTAAAAATTGCTAAATATTATCTTCATCCTTTTGAAGAACCTTTCATATCAGGCAAGAACGGTTCGGGCACGATATTTTTTACAGGGTGTTCGCTTAAGTGTGTGTTTTGTCAAAATTACGAACTTTCTAGAAATGCTCGTGGCAAAGAAATTTCTATAGATAGGCTCGTAGATATTTTTAGAGAACTTGAAAATAAGGGTGCACATAATATAAATCTAGTAACAGCAACACATTTTGCCGATAAAATCATAAAAGCGTTAGAAATTTATAAGCCGTCTATACC
>JAFVOW010000097.1 GCA_017505625.1 Clostridia bacterium
AAGTAAAGGTGGCAAAAAACTAGAAAAAGACCGTTTAGATGCAACCCAATCGGCTGATAAACATCAAGCTGAATACGATGCATTGATGCGTGAACGTGAATCTTTAAGCCAAGAACTTACCGACGTTCAAATAAAAGTAACTAGTGAAAACGCTAAAATCGTTGCAATCAGAAGCGAAAACGAAAGACTAATATCTGCTGTAAAAGAAAGCGAACAGTCTAACGTAAGACTAAAACAAAGCAACGAAAACGCTTTAGTAATGATAGAAGAATTGAAGCGTGAACAAGAAAAAGTAGCACTCACTAAGGAAGAACAAGAACAAGTTAAGGCTATTCGTGATGAAATTAGCGGTATAGAAGATTACAAACTAGATTTACGTAAAAAACAAAATGAAAACGACGTTATAAAATCTCAACTAACAGAGCAAATCAACGAACTAACCGAGAAAAAACATACTCAAGAAATAGCACTTGCAAAAATTGATTCCGACTTAGAACACTTACAACAAAGCGTTTGGGAAGATTATCAACAAACCTACGAAACAGCAAAAGAGTTCCGTGTGGAAAATTATAATGCAACTGAAGGCGAAGCCGAAATCAATAGAATTAGAAGAAAACGCAATTCTCTAGGTGCTATTAACGCTAGTGCAATCGATGACTGTAAAGCGTTAAAAGAACGTTACGACGAAATGATTGCACAAAAAGAAGACCTAGAAAAAGCCGAAAAAGACTTAAAAGAAGCAATCGACAAAATTAAAGCCGAAATGCTTACACAGTTCGACGAAGGCTTTACCAAAATCAATGAAAACTTCCAAAGAATATTCAAAGAATTATTCGGCGGTGGTAGGGCGATGCTAGAAATCGACTACACTCAAGTAGAAGATAGACTAGAAGCAGGCGTAGAAATTATCGCCGAACCTCCAGGAAAGAAACTACAAAAACTATCGCTTTTATCAGGTGGCGAAAAAGCCCTTACGGCTATTGCAATCTTGTTTGCTATATTAAAACTTCGTCCTATGCCGTTCTGCGTACTCGACGAAGTAGAAGCGGCACTTGACGAAGCAAACGTAGATAGATTTGCAAGTTACTTAAGAAAATTCTCTGAAGAAACGCAGTTCATAGTTATAACCCACAAAAAGCCGACAATGGAACGTGCTAACGCATTATTCGGCGTAACTATGCAAGAAAAAGGCGTATCTAAACTAGTTTCAGTTAAACTTTCCGACGTTGCTGATATTACCGGCGATATATCGCTAGCATAAAAAGGACTTATATGGGATTATTCAGTAAACTAAAAAGCGTTCTCTCTAAAACGAGAGACGGAATATCAAAAAAACTCACCGAACTCTTTGCTAAAAACAAGCTCGGTGAGGAGTTTTACGAAGATTTAGAAGATATTTTAATATCGTCCGACGTTTCAGTAAACACTACTATGGAAATCGTAGACGAAATTAGGGAAACTGCTATCAAAGAAAAATGCAAAGACAAAGATTACGTTATAGACCTACTTAAAAAAGAACTATACGAAACTTTGTCATACGCAGACGTTCCCGAGTTTAAATCTCCCGCCGTTATTATGGTAGTAGGCGTAAACGGTGTAGGTAAAACCACTACGATAGGAAAACTCGCTAACAAGTTCGTTAAAGAAAAGAAAACGGTTACAATCGCCGCAGCAGACACTTTCCGTGCCGCCGCAAGCGACCAACTATCAGTTTGGGCAGATAGAGCTGGCGTTAGAATTATAAAACACGCTGAAGGGGCGGACGCTTCGGCAGTTGTCTACGACGCTATTGCTTCTGCAAAATCAAAAAATACCGACGTCTTAATTATAGATACTGCAGGTCGTCTTCACGTTAAGTCTAACCTAATGGAAGAGCTTAAAAAAATGGATAGAGTAGTTAAGCGTGAGTTTCCTGATTGCAACTACTATAAACTAATCGCTTTAGATGCAACGACAGGTCAAAACGCTTATAACCAAGTAGAAGTGTTTAATGAAGCA
>JAFVOW010000098.1 GCA_017505625.1 Clostridia bacterium
GGCTGATATTGACGCCGTTGCGCTGGAATATTTCGGCGAGGATCGCTTCTATGGCGAAATGACCACGGACGGTTATCTGTTTCTTCCGTGGAATGAGGAAATCTATCAGGCGATGGCAAAAAGAATGGATCAGAGCTTGCCTTCAAGTGTTTTATCAACGCTAACGGTTGGGTCGCCTGCACCAGTAACACGCATTGCAGCATAAACATAAGAACGTCCAGACAACGGGTCACGAATAGCACCACCGATACAAGTAGCAGCGCCACCAAAAGGTTCAATTTCCGTGGGATGGTTATGAGTTTCGTTTTTGAATAGTAATAGCCATGGTTGCTTTTCACCATCTACTTCCACTGTAATTTTAACCGTACATGCGTTTATTTCTTCCGATTCGTCTAATTTATCAAGTTCTCCGTTTTTGCGTAAATGTTTTACTGCTAAGGTAGCAATATCCATTAAACAAACGGGTTTTGTTCTATTTAATTGTTTTCTCGTTTCAATATATTCGAAATATGCTTTTTTTAGTAAGTCATCTTCAAATTCAACGCTATCTATCGTCGTTAAAAACGTTGTATGACGGCAGTGGTCAGACCAATACGTATCAATAACACGAATTTCAGTAAATGTTGGATTGCGATTTTCCGACTTAAAATAGTTTTGGCAAAATTTAATATCGTCAATATCCATTGCTAAGCCGAATTGCTTAATAAAATCTTTTAAACCGTTTTCATCTAGTTTAATAAAACCGTCCAAAATTTTAATATCTTCGGGAATATCATAATTAATTTTTAACGTTTCGGGAAGTTCTAGGCTTGCTTCACGAGATTCTACAGGGTTAATAACGTATTTTTTAATATTAACAATATCGTTATCAGTAAGATTACCTTTAATTAGATATACCTTTGCAGTACGAATTAAAGGACGTTCACCTTGTGAAATAATTTGTATACATTGAGAAGCACTGTCAGCACGTTGGTCGTATTGACCGGGTAAAAATTCAACTGCAAAAGAAACATAACCGTCAGTATCGATAGAACTTGTAACTATATCTAACTGTGGTTCAGAAAAAACCGTGCTTTTAGCATAGTTAAATAATTCTTCGGTAATATTTTCGGCATCGTAACGGTTAATTATCCTAATTTCACTTAAACCTTTAATACCAAGAAAATTAACAACATCACTATAAAGTGCTTTTGCTTCGTTAGCTAATTCTTTTTTCTTTTCTACAAAAACTCTATAAACCATTATATTTCCTGTCCTTTAAGCGCTTTTGCGCCGATATCTTTTCTATAGTAAGCACCATTAAAGGTAATTTTTTTAACTGAGTTATACGATTTTTCTATTGCAGACTTAAGGTTAGAAGCAACTTCAGTTACACCTAAAACACGTCCTCCCGAAGTTAAAAGCTTACCGTCTTTTTTCACAGCGCCTGCAACGTAAACTTTATCGCATAATTCTTTAGGAATATCTATTTCGTAGCCTTTTTCATATACTTTAGGATATCCTTTAGAAGCCATAATAACACAAACAGCTGAATCATTTGAAAATTCAACGTTTATGTCTGACAAATTCCCACTAGAAACCGCTTGCATAATACTGAGCAAATCAGTTTTAAGCAAAGGTAAAACAACTTGAGTTTCTGGGTCGCCAAAACGACAGTTATATTCAATTACTTTTGGTCCTTTTGGGGTTAGCATAAGACCAAAATACAAGCAACCCTTAAACGTTCTACCCTCTTTATTCATAGCGTTTACAGTAGGAATAAATATTTGTTCCATGCAAACTTTTTCTACGTCTTTGGTATAATACGGATTAGGTGCAACAGTACCCATACCACCCGTATTGAGACCCGTATCAAAATCGCCTATTCTCTTATGGTCCATAGAAGACACCATAGGAATTATTGTTTTACCGTCGGTAAACGCTAAAACTGACACTTCTGGACCTGTTAGGAATTCTTCTATAACGATTTTATCGCCACTTTTACCAAAGGCTTTGTCTTTCATCATAGAAACTACTGCATTTTTTGCTTGCTCTCTTGATTCAGCAATAATAACGCCTTTACCTAGAGCTAAACCATCAGCTTTAATTACTACAGGTATTTCGCAAGTTTCAACGTAATCTAAGGCATTGTCAATATTATCAAACACCTTATACATAGCAGTAGGAATTGAATATTTTTGCATTAATTCCTTAGAAAAAGCTTTACTACCTTCGATAATTGCTGCATTTTTGTTAGGACCAAAACAAGGAATACCTTTTTCAGTTA
>JAFVOW010000099.1 GCA_017505625.1 Clostridia bacterium
TAATATATATAAAATTACATAAATCGTAAAGGTGAATTATGCAATTTATTGAGTATGAAGAAATTTCTACCACTGAACAAATGACCATGAGCTCCCCTCACAGTCACGAGTTTTACGAACTTTATTTTCTATTAGACGGTAAACGCAATTTTTTTATTAAAAACAAAATGTTTATCGCCACCGAAAATACCCTTATCGTTGTACCCCCGTATTCTTTTCATAAAACCGAAGGCGGGGCTTATCACCGTATTAACGTTAACGTTTCGCCTAGTTTGCTTT
This sequence comes from Clostridia bacterium, assembly GCA_017505625.1. Lineage (GTDB taxonomy): Bacteria > Bacillota > Clostridia > Christensenellales > Borkfalkiaceae > UBA1259. Next base: position 280 of record JAFVOW010000099.1, read on the forward strand.
CATCTACGCAAAACGAGTTCTTAATGAAGATTTCTAATAAAACGGCAATAAAACTCAGCAAAGAAACTTCTAACACTATAAAAACGCTTTTATCTCAAGGTGTTGTAATGCAAAAACGCAGTACCCCTGATAAAATTGATAACCTTTTATCTTTGACTAAAACTGTTTTATTGTTACTTTCTACTCAGGATACCGTGTCTTTGGCGGCGGTGAGTTCTGCGTATAAACCTAACGACGTTCCCACTGAATTTTTAAAAATTTTATATTATATTAACAATAACCTTACAAAACAAATATCCTTAAAAACCCTTTGCGATGAGTTTTATTTATCTAAGGTAACGCTTTGTAAAAAATTTAAGGAAGTTATGCACTGTTCTATTATGGACTACGTTAACGGTTTGCGTTTAAACAAGGCAAAATCTTTGCTTCGTGAAACAAATAAATCTATGGAAGAAATCGCTGAAGAATGCGGATATTCTTCGGCTAACTATTTTGGGCTTGTGTTTAAGAAAGATTTGGGGCTTTCCCCGCTTAATTATAGAAAGACAAGATAATAAGGTCATAGTACAGTGTAATAATTTTATATTTTTCATTGACTTAATAGTTATTTTATAATAAAATAAAAAAAAGAAATTATAATAAGGAGAAAGTTTATGACCGACCCTTTTTCACTACCCTCGTTTAGCTTCCCTAAAAACTTTATTTGGGGTAGCGCAACTGCAGGACATCAAATTGAAGGCGACAATTTTAACTCTGCTTGGTGGAGATATGAACACGAAGAACACGCTAAAGACCCCACTTTCGACCTTTCGGGTAAGGCGTGCAACAGTTACGTAATGTTTGAAGAAGATAATAAAATTTTATCTACTTTGCACCACCAAATGTATCGCTTAGGTATCGAGTGGCCGAGAATTGAACCAAATGACGGTGATTTTAGAATAGACGAAGTAGAACATTATATAAAGGTTTTTGAATCATTAAAAGAAAAAGGTATAAAAATTTGCCTTACCCTTCATCACGTATCCTTCCCTATATGGTTTCAAGATATAGGTGAGTTTGGTAAAAAGGAAAACGTTAAGTATTTTACACGTTTCGTTGAATACGTAGTACCTAAAATTGCTAAGTACGTTGATAGATGGATAGTACTTAACGAAGTGTTTGGTGGACATTGGTATAATGCCGAACTTCAACAACGTAAAATCAACTATCTATATAGCCACGTTTACGCTAGAAATATTATAAAACAATACTCTAACGCACCCGTAAGTTCAGCACACGCTTTTGTTATGCAACAACCTAAGCGTCAACGTGATAAATTCGACAGTGTTATGGCTGATTTTAGAGATATTAACACTAACGAGTGGCTATTTCACGCTGTTAGAACGGGCGAAGTTGTTCTCCCCTTCACCGATGGTTTTTACGATAAAGAAATTAAAGACAGTTTTGATTTTTGGGCCATTAACACTTACGTTAGAAATATAGTAGACTGTCGTATCAAAAACTTTAGAAGCGATAGATATCCGTTTGAAAAAATGAAAATGCTTCCACGAGATTTTTATCTCGATGCGTTTAACCCAGAGTGCATTATTCATAACATTTCTAGGCTTAACGATAGACCCGTTATGATTACTGAAAACGGTTGTTCCTGTGACGACGATAGGTTTAGAATAGTGTTTATAGCCGAATACCTTTCAGCATTAAACGAAGTTATGAAGATGGGCATCAACGTTGAAGGATTTCTTTATTGGACTCTTTTAGACAACTACGAATGGGGACATTTCTTTCCTAAATTTGGGCTTGTTGATGTTGACCGTGAAAATGGTTTTAAAAGAACTATAAAGCCTAGTGGATATTTTTTACGTGACATTATCGATAACAGCGGGTTTAACCAAGATATTTTAAGAAAGTATTTAACTGAAATTCCTAGTTTAAAAAAATAATACTATAAAATAGCAAACACCCCGAAAGCCATAAGCTTTCGGGGTGTTTTATTTTTAGACTTTATTCGTCGATATCAGCAATAAACTTAGCCAAAGTTTCTTGTGCGTTGCCTAAGTATAAATGCACTCCGTCAGTTTTAGAATACAACGGGTTTTCTACGCCTGCGTAACCTGGTTTTAAGTCGTAGTTGAAAATATATACGTTACTACATTTATCTACGTTTAATACAGGCATACCATAAATTGGAGTTCCCTCTGCTTCTCTCGCTGCGGGATTTAGTACGTCGTTTGCACCTATTACGATTGTTGCGTCGGCACTTTCAAACTGGTCGTTAATTTCTTCCATTTCACATAAA
>JAFVOW010000100.1 GCA_017505625.1 Clostridia bacterium
GGGGCTTTTATTTGATCCGAATTCAGACGAAAGAAGTATAGAACTTAGTACCTATGCTAAAGAAAACGGCGTAAAAGCGACTTTAGAAAAATATTCAGAATATAACGGCAAAAATCTAGACCTTATTTGTCAACTTTACAACATGTTTAAAGAAGGTAAAAAACTTGAAGAAATAATTAAGTACGTTGACGAAATTGCCGGAAAGGAAATAAGAGTATAATGAAAAGAGAAGGTATTGCACTTGTTGGAAACATTTTAACCGACAACGTAAAAATGATACAAACCTATCCGAGCAAAGGCATGCTTGCAACTATAACTAACGAAAATTTAGCCGTTGGGGGTTGCGTGCCAAACTCAGGTATAGATTTAGCAAAACTAGATAAAAACCTTAAAGTTTACGCATACGGTATGGTCGGCGACGACTATAAAGGCGAGTACGTAGTTAACCAAATGCAAAAGGCTGGAATGGACGTTAGTGGTGTTTTAGTAAGCAAAACAGTCCCGACTAGTTATTCTGACGTTATGACGGTTGAAGGTACGGGAGAGAGAACTTTTTTCCATAACCGTGGTGCAAACAAAGAGTTTAGTCCAAACGACGTGGATATAGATAACTTAAAATGCAAAATGCTACATGCAGGTTATCTTATGCTATTAGATGGTTTTGATAATCTAAACGAAGACGGAACTACTCCGATGTCTGAATTTTTGAAATCGGTTAGGGGAAAGGGTATTAAAACTTCTATTGATATCGTGTCGGAAAGTAGTGGAAACTTCAACAAGATAGTAAAGGCAAGCCTACCGCACTGCGACTACGTTATCATAAACGAAATAGAAGCAGGAGCAGTCGTTGGTATAGAGCCTAGAAATCAAGACGGACAACTAATCGAAGAAAACTTAAAAGTCATTTCCCAAAAACTAATGGAACTCGGCGTAAATGAAAAGGTTATAATACACTGTCCCGAACTAGGCTGTTGCTTAACAAAAGACGGAAAGTATACGGTAGTAAACTCAATTAAACTTAAGAAAGGTTTTATTAAAGGTAGTGTAGGTGCTGGCGACGCTTTCTGTGCAGGTGCACTTTACGGCATATATAACGATTACACCGACGACAAGATTTTAGAACTAGGAAACCTAGTTGCAATTAACTGTTTATCGGAAAAAGATTCCGTAAGTGGCGTAAGAGAACTAGGCAGACTTTACGACGTGTTAAAGTAAAATATAAAACATAGAGTTTTTAGACAACATAAAAGACTAACGAAAATTTCGTTAGTCTTTCATTTTATAATGTAGAAATACACCACTTTGCAAAGTATAGTGCAACAAGTTTAAATTTTATTTAATAAATTTATGTGGCTTAGCAACTAGAATTTTTTAGTCATAGGTTGCAAAATAATTATTTTTTTGTAAAAATCATTAAAATTTCTACTCCATTTATTTTTGCAGAGGCGTAAAATTTACTATAATCATCTGAAAATAAAAGAGTTTCATTATAATACAATATGTAATCTTGAGATGGTATTTCGTCGTTGGTTAAAGTTACACCACCAAATCGGTCTTCTATAAAAGTTCCCGTTTGTTTGGAGACTATTCCATTTGCCTTAGCCTTGTTTTTTAAGGTATATGTATTATTACTAAAATTAAAATCAATATAATTATAATCATAAGCATCAGTTGATATTCCTAAGCCAGATATCAATGTTAATTCATATCTATCCCCATTAGCACATGCTGTACATGCAGTAACTGAACACATAGTTGTAATAAGCATCATTACCGTTAAAAAATTTACAATTAATTTTTTCATTTCATATTTCTCCTAAAATAAAGTTGTAAAATTATTATATACTAACTATTGGTTAGTTGTCAAGTATTTTTCTAACCAATAGTTATATAATAATATTATGGAAGAATCGATTATAAAAAAGAGATTAAGTGCAGAATTGAAAAATAGTGGATTAACAACTATTGAAATTGCAAAACGAATAGGCGTTTCTCCTGAAATGATTACTCAATATTGCACAACAAAAAAATTACCTAAATTAGATACCTTTGCAAAAATTTGCAAAGAACTAGACTTAGATGCAAATTATATTTTAGGAAATAATCAATAAAACCCGACTTGTTGCAAGTCGGGTTTTAAATTTTTTTTAATAAATAAAAATTGTTAACTAGTTTACGCAAAAATTTGTTGCTCGAAAAGAGAACATAGTTCATTTGCTTCATTTTCGCTTATAACGGTTTTAAGTGATTGTTGTATAGATAAAAGGGTAAACGGTTGCGAAACAAGAGAAGTTTCAACGGTTTTAGATAGTTCGGTATTAAGTGCATCGGTGTAAAGTTTAATGTTTGCGATTACGCCATTTTCCACTTGTACTTGAATTTCTACAGTGCCAAAAGATAAGCGTCCTTCACACACGACGTTAAACGGTAGTAATTCGCCGTAAAGAAATTCCCAACTGCCGTAATAATCGGCAAGAGTAATAATTTTTTCGTTTTCGATATTACCAAAATTTTCGGGTTTTAAATTATACACTTCACTAAACGCAGACAATAGGTGTGTTTTCATTATTTCACAAGTTAAAGAGGGGGATATGCTAGATAGATTGGTTACTCTTGACTGTACCGATTTAATTCCTTTTGCTTGAAGTTTTGCTTTAGGTGGGGTAAGATATCGACTAAGTTTATCAATATCGGCACTTATTAAAATTGTTCCGTGATGGTAAGACTTTCCTTTGCTGTTATAAAAGGCGTTACCGGAAAACTTTTTGCCATCGCATAAAATATCGTTACGCCCCGAAATTTCCGTTTTGACTCCAGCTTTTTCACAGGCAACTTGTATGACCTTAAAATGCTTAGCAATATCAAGATTTTCGGTTGAACATATAAACGTAAAATTTAGGTTGCCAACGTCGTGAAAAACTGCACCGCCCCCAGATAAACGCCTTGCTAGTGTTCCACCTTCCTGTTTTAACAGTTCAGTTCTACACTCGGAAAAAGCGTTTTGGTTTTTGCCAATAACTACGGTGTTTTGGTTTTGCCATAAATATAACATTAAAGTGTCTTCGTTCACGCTATCAAAAAGAATTTTTTCTTTAGCGAGATTTATATAAGGATTTAAAGTATCGCCTATATAAAATACAAGATTTTTAATCATATTAGCCTCAAAGGTGATTTAATAATAACATTTTAATAAAAAAAATGATAAAAGTCAATAGACAAAGTGATAATAATGTGATATAATCGTGTTATGAAATGTTATAAACACAATTCTTTGAAACAGGAGGAATTATGAATAGAATTAGGCAAGAACGTATAAAGAAACACGTTGAAAGTTGTAAGTTTGCAACCATTAAAGAACTTCACGACCTTTTCCCAGACGTTTCGCTAATGACCTTGCATAGAGATTTGAGCGCTTTAGAAGAAATGGGTGTAGTTACCAAATATCGTGGGGGCGTTCGTTCGGTGCGTCAAGCCGATGATTTAGAGTTTAATATCCGTATGAAGGAAAATAATACGGGCAAAATGTCTATGGTAAAAAAGGCGATGAAACTTTTGCATCCTAAAAGTTCTATATTTTTAGATGCTAGTACGTCGAACTTAATGCTTGCTAGAAATTTACCCGATATGGAGTTAAATATTACTACAATTAGCCCAAATATAGCAATAGAACTATGCCGTCTTACTAATTCTACGGTAAATCTTTGCGGTGGTACTATGAATCCTAGAACGCTTTCCGTTTCGGGTGCGAATACCATGTCAATACTTGAAAATATCAATATAGACCTTGCGTTTATTGGCGTTTCGGGGTGTTCGGCTGAAGCCGGCTTTACCTGTGGTACGGAGGCCGATATGCTTATAAAGAGGCTTATTATAAAAAAGGCGAGAACGAGTGTCGTTATGTGTGGTGCCGATAAGTTTAAACGCATAATGCCGTTTACCTTTGCTAGCATTTCCGACGTCGACTATATAATAAGCGACGAACCGCTTCCCGAAGACTTTATTAAGCAAAAAGGCAATAGCGGCGCAATTATACTATAACTAACGAAATAAACGTGACGTATATCACAAATTTGATTGACAATTATGTTACAAAGTGTTATATTATGTTACGATAAATAAAAAATCATTTTTTAGGAGGAACTATTTTGGCAAATGCTGTAATTATGCCCAAAGCTGGTATAACCGTAGAAAGTTGTATTATCGGCAAATGGGAGAAGAAAGTTGGAGATGAAGTAAAAGTAGGTGATATTCTATTTTCGTACGAAACTGACAAAGCAAGTTTCGAATGTGAATCTACTGCAGAAGGAACTCTATTAGAAATTTTCTTTAACGACGGGGATGAAGTACCTTGTCTAGTAAACGTTTGTGCTATTGGTAAGGCTGGTGAAGATTGTTCTGCACTTCGTCCTAACTCTGGTGCACCCGCTGTTCAAGAGGAAAAGGCTACTGCCGCAGTTGAAGAAAAGAAAGAAACCGTAGCTGTTGCATCTACTGCTGTGGAAGGCGAAAAATCAGCTATTTCACCTAGAGCTAAAAAACTTGCTGAACGTGCAGGTGTTGACGCATCTAATGCTACACCTACTGGTCCTAACGGTAGAATTATCGAACGTGACGTAAGAGAACTTATGGAAAATCCCGTAACGGCAAAAACCGAAGCAGTTGCTCCTGCTACCGTTACTGCTAACGCCGTAGCGGAAGAAGAATATAAAGACGTTAAGTTCAGTGGAATTCGTCGTGCTATCAGCAAATCAATGCACACCTCACTTTCTACTATTGCTCAACTTACTCACAATACGTCGTTTGATGCTAGTGGTATTCTTGCTTATCGTAAAATGCTTAAGGCTGCAGAAGGTGAATACGCAGGTATTACCATCGGCGATATAGTTTTATACGCTGTTTCAAGAACGCTTCTTAATCACCCCGACCTTAACGCTAATATGCTAGACGATAGCAATATTCGTTTATTCAAACACGTACATCTTGGCGTTGCAGTTGATACTCCTAGAGGACTTATGGTTCCTACCATTTTCAATGCAGACCAAAAGAGTCTTTTAGAAATTTCAAAAGAAGTTAAAGAACTCGCTGCACAATGCCGTGAAGGTAATATTAGCCCCGATAAACTTTCGGGTGCAACGTTCACCGTTTCTAACCTAGGCAGTATGGGTGTTGAATCGTTCACACCTGTTATCAACCCCCCTCAAACAGGTATCTTAGGTGTTTGCTGCACTACTGACCGTGTAAGAAAAGGTGCTGACGGTTCTATTCAAATTTATCCCGCAATGGGCTTAAGTTTAACTTACGACCATCGTGCCGTTGACGGTACTCCCGCAGCTCGTTTCCAAAAGGAACTTGCTCGTAATTTAGAAAACTTTACTGCACTTCTTGCAAAATAAGGAGATAGGTTATGGAAATTTTTGATTTATTAGTTGTTGGTGGCGGTCCCGGTGGATATCTTTGTGCTGAACGTGCTGCTCAAGGCGGTATGAAGGTTGCTTTGTTTGAAAAGAAATCTTTAGGTGGCACTTGCCTTAACGAAGGATGTATTCCTACTAAAACGCTTTTAAACTCTTCTAAGATGTATAGACACGCAAAAGAAAGTGAATCGTTTGGCGTTACCACTACGGGCGTTACTTATAATCACGAAAAAGTTATTGAAAGAAAAAATGGGGTAGTTAAAGCACTAGTTGGTGGTGTTGGCGCTACCATGAAAGCAAATAAAGTTACCGTTATCAGTGCAAACGCTGTAATTAAAGGCAGAACTGAAAACGGTTTTGCAGTTGAAGCTGACGGTGTTGTTTACGAAGGTAAACGCATTACTATCGCTTCTGGTTCGGAAACGGTAGTTCCTCCCGTTCCAGGCTTAAAAGAAGGTATCGCTTCGGGTTTTGTTCTTACTAACCGTGAAGTACTTGACGAAAAAACTTTACCTAAAACGCTAGTTGCTATCGGCGGTGGCGTAATCGGTCTTGAAATGGCTTACTACTTTGCAAGCGTAGGCGTTGACGTAACGGTAATTGAAATGATGCCTAAAATCGCAGGTGCAACCGACCCTGAAATTTGTAAAGTTTTAACCGACGCTTTCGTAAAACGTGGTATGACGTTTAAACTTTCTTGCAAAGTGCTAGAAGTTAAAAAGAACAGCGTAGTTTACGAAGAAAACGGCGAAAAGAAAGAAATCGCTTGCGATAAAGTACTTTTATCTGCAGGTCGTAAACCTTCTACCTCTGGAATTGGTCTTGAAACTTTACAACTTGATATGGATAGAGCGGCAATTAAAACTGATAGACACTTATGCACTAACGTTTCGGGTGTTTACGCAGTTGGTGACTGTAACGGCAAGTTAATGCTAGCACATACTGCTTATAGAGAAGCAGAAGTTGCTGTAAATCACATGCTTGGTATTAACGACGAAATGCGTTACGACGTTATTCCGTCAGTTATCTACACTGACCCCGAAGTTGCAAGTGTAGGTTATAGCA
>JAFVOW010000101.1 GCA_017505625.1 Clostridia bacterium
CTTATGATTTTATCTGCTTCTTTACTGCTTCTATTAAATAAGAAGAAATCCAAAGTGTTCTAAACACACTAAAAATAATAGTGTTTTATATAACTATTGTAAAAAGGTATAGATGAATTTTTTCTAAATATGTTAGTACGTAATTGTCTATATCAATAAAAGGAGAAAAATATGTTTAAGAGATTAGGTGCGCTTGTATTGGTTATTTCGCTAATCGTTGGCAGTATTTTGTTAAAAACACCAGCTAAACAGGCTGTTTGTGCTGATAATTCTACTTTTGGTGGATATTACGAAACGCATACAAAAGAAGGCGTACTAGATTTACCAAGTACAGTTAGCGCTGTTTCTAGTGCCGTTATCACAGGAGAAAACAAAATTGGTGGAACATTGTCTGAAAATGTTTCCGTTACCGTGAACAGCACAAAGGCTACCATAGGTGAAATACCTCAAACGTTAAATGATTCTATGGTGTTAGGTAACTATTATACCTTAACCTTAAACGGTAACGTTTCCGTAGAGTTCAGGTTTGTAACTAAAACTATTTCTACAAAAGATGACCTTTCAATCTTAAAACTTACGTCAAAAACTAAGGCTATTACTGGTTATTACGTTTTATTAAACGACTTAAAACTTGAAAAAGGTGAAGAAAATTATCACGACGTTAACGGTGAATCAAGTGGACACGGTATATCGTGGAATACTTACGGTTTTCGTGGAACTTTCGACGGACAAGGACACAATATAGAGTTTTGGGCTAACAGTACGGGTTTCTTTGGCGCTCTCGGTATAGACGGCTGTATTAAAAACACGGGTTTTGTAAACGTTCAAGTATATACCCCTGGCGAAAATCCCGTTTTGTTTCACTCGGCAACTTATTTGTATGAAAATGACCGTGCGCTTATAGAAAACGTTTATATTCGTATGGCCGACAAAAATGTACCCGAAGGAGCAATTTGTATGTCGGGTAGTATTCCTCTGATGATTCATAACGTTGTGATAGAATTCCCCGGTGCTAATATAGATCACTCTACGGGCGATACTTCGGTAGGCGCGTTATGGGGTGCTGACTACGGTTGGTGGGTTGCTAATGGTACGGAAATGAAAGATATTCCAGACCCATTAAGTTATAAAGACGTTTATATTATTGGTAGAATGCCTGTTTCACATTATAGATATATTCACCCAGATAATACTACGGGCAAAAAAGGCTTCTATACTAAAGAAGATGGCACTTTAGGCCGTGGATGGATGGAAGGTTATGCTGAAAACGAAGGCGTTACTGAAGACATCTTCAACGGCGAAAAGGTGTATAAGGGTGTTAGAAAATATAATACTCTAGCACTTCTTGCTGAAGATGATACTAACGACTACTCTAGTTTTAATACTGAATATTGGGCTGTTTCAGAATATGGTATTCCCGTTTGGAAGAACGGTGTAGAAGAAAATTTTGATGTTTTCCTAGAAACTCTCGGTCAAAAAACTTCGGCGGCATTTTATTTAGAACGTGGTGGCATTGAAAGAGCTACTATCGGTTTTGGTTTAGGTGGAATTTCAGTTCCAAGCGTACCGCTTACTTTTGAATTTATCAAAGGTCAAGAATTTATTTCTATCGATTCTAGTACTGGCGTAGTTAGTGCAGTTGCAGACGGTATGGCACAGTTTTTTGTTAGATGCTCGTACAACGGCAAAGACTATGAAAAGAAATATACCGTATACGTAACCACTAAAGAAGGTTATACCCCCGAAGAACCCGACAATCCTACGGGTGGTTGTGGTACGTTTATTATAGACGGTGGTAGTATTGGTGGCGGACTACTTATGATTTTATCGGCTGTAGCTTTTGTTGTATTAAAAAAGAAAAAATCTCTCGCCTAAATTACTGATATAAAAATAAATATAATTAAAACGATTGCTTAACTTTAAGCAATCGTTTTTTATAAATGAGTTTACTTATTATCAGTTTTATGGTAATATATAATTGTTAGTAAAAAGTTGCTTATTTGATATGGAGAGAAATATGATAAAGAAAATATATGCACTAATTTTGGCTTTTTCAATTGTTGTTTGCAGTGTGATGTTTAGTGCAGTAAAAGACACGGTTTATGCAGAGCCTAACAATTTTGGTGGCTACTATGAAACCTTAGAAAATCAAGGAGTTATTGAATTTGGTAGCTTAGTTGGCAACGTTTCTAGTGCAGTTATAACTGGCAAAAACCAAACGGGTGGTAATTTATCGGAAAACGTTACAGTTAGTGTAGATGGTACTAAGGTTGTGATTACTCAGTTGCCTACAACCCTGCAAGATGCTATGGTTTTAGGTAACTATTATTCGCTTACTATAAATAACTCTATATCGGCAGAATTTAGATTTGTTAGCAAGGCCATTTACGATAAAGATGATATACGTGTTCTTAACATTACCGACCAAAATACGCCCATTTTAGGGTATTACGTTTTGGCAAACAACTTAATACTAGAAAAGGGAGAAGAAAACCAGCACGACGTAAATGGCGAAGAAAAGGGGCATGGACTTTATTATGCAACTTACGGGTTTAGAGGTACTTTCGACGGACAAGGCCACAATATTGAGTTTTGGGCTAACAATGCAGGCTTTTTTGGTGCGTTAGGCTTAGGTGGTGTAATTAAAAACACAGGTTTTGTGAACGTTCACGTTTATACACCAAATGCAAATCCCGTTTTGTTCCACGGCGCTACTTGGTTGTGGATAGACCCTGCTACCAATACTAACGACCGTGCTTTGGTTGAAAACGTTTATGTTCGTATGGCTGATGGTGAAATCCCAGAAGGTGCGATTAGCGTGAGCGGTAGTATTCCGTTAATGCTTCATAACGTTGTGTTAGATTTTCCTGGTGCTAACGTTGACCATAATACGGGTGATATTTCGGTAGGCGCGTTATGGGGTGCAGACTATGGCTGGTGGGTTGCTAACGGCTCGGTAATGAAAGAGATTTACGACCCGTTAAGTTATAAAGACGTTTATATTATCGGTAGAATGCCTGCTTCACATTATAAGTATATTCACCCAGATAATTCTACGGGCAAAAAGGGTTTCTATACTAAAGATGACGGTTCTTTAGGTCGAGGTTGGATGGAAGGATTCGCTGAAAACGAAGGCGTAACGGAAGATATTTTTAACGGAAACAAGGTTTATAAAGGCGTTAGAAAATATAACACTTTAGCACTTCTTGCTGATGATAAAACTAACAATTATTCTTCTTTTGATACTAGGTATTGGGGTGTTGAAGAATATGGTCTTCCCGTTTGGAAGAACGGTGTAGAGAACAATTTCAATATTTTCTTAGATACCGATGGGCCAAAAACTATGGCTGCTTTTTGGTTGGAAATCGGCGGGATAGACGAGGCTGCTATTGGGTTTGGTCTTGGAGGTATTAAGGCGGGCGATGCTGTGATTAACTTCGAGATTATTAAAGGTCAAGAGCTTATTTCTACAAATTCGGAAACAGGTGTTGTTACTGCAGAAAAAGAGGGTATGGCGCAGTTTTATGCAAAATGTTTTTATAATGGCAAAGAATTTTCAAAGAAATATACCGTTTACATTACCGTTGCTGAAAATTATATAGAATGGGGTCCGATAATAAAAATCGGCTCTATAGTGGCTAGTTCAATAGTGATTTTATCGGCTGTTGTTATCTTGGTATTAAAAAGAAAGAAATCTAAAACATAATATTTAATTAAAAGCGATTACGAGTTTTTGTAATCGCTTTATTTTTTAACAAAAAAATATTAGAAAAATTCAAAAGATTATTGCATTTGTTTGTTATCTAAGATATAATTAAAATGTATAAGAATATTTATATTTTATAAGGAGATACTATGGCAAAAATTATAATTGGTGCAGACGTCGTTCCTACCGACGTTAATCGTCAACATTTTATTGATGGAACTATGCAGAACGTAGTTACTGAAGAAATCTTAAACATGCTAAACGACGCTGATTTCGTTGCGGTAAACCTAGAAGTTCCACTAACCGACACGGTAGACAAAATTAAAAAAACGGGTCCCAACTTAATTGCTCCTACTAACACCATTGCGGGCTATAAACAATTAGGCATAGACCTCGTAACAAGCGCAAATAACCATATTCTAGACCAAAATAGAAGTGGTTTCGACAGCACTATGCAAGTGTTAAAAGACGCTGGTATTGACAACGTTGGTACGGGTTATACCTACGAAGAAGCTTACCAAACTAAAATATATGAAATCGGTGGTAAGAAGATAGGTTTTTATGCTACCTGTCAACACGAATATTCTTGGATACAAGATTTTGGTTTCGGTGCTAACGGTTACGACCCGTTAGAGTCTTTCGACCATATAGCCGAAGCTAAGAAAAACTGTGATTACCTTATCGTGTTATATCATGCAGGTATTGAACATTTTAGATACGTTGCACCGTTTGACCAAAAGGTTTGCCGTAAAATGATAGATAAAGGCGCAGATTTAGTAGTTTTGCAACATTCTCACTGCGTTAACTGTGAAGAAGACTATAAAGGCGGTAAAATTATTTACGGTCAAGGAAACTTCATTTTTGAAAAGTCTAAAGATGAATGTTGGAAAACTGGTATGCTTATCACGTTAGATATCGATGGCGACGACTATAAGATCGGTTACGTTCCATTAGACAAGCACAACGGCATTATCGAAGTTGATAAGACGGGCGAAATTATGGACGGATATTTTAAACGTACCGAAGAAATTAAGAGTAAAGAATTTGTTGAAGACGTTTACTATCAATTTGGCAAAGAACGTATTAATTGGTATACCGATTGCTGTAGGGGTTACTATAACAGCAGGTTGTATAGATTTTTCTGGAAGCTTTCCGGTGAAAAACTCGGTAACGTACTTCTTAAACGTCAATCAAGACTTATGCTTATGAACTACTTCCAAAACCCTGCACATAAGGAACTTTGGGAAAACGTTCTAAAACAATACGGTAAAAGGGAAAATATTGACGAATAGTTAATTATAACTGATTTTTAAGGAGAAGAAAAAATGAGGCTACAAGTAAAACCCGATGCAATTCACGATTGCCTAATTAAAAATGCTGACCCCAAACTTAAATTTAAGCATGACGTAGATTTTAAGACTTGGCAAAGAGATGTTCGTAAAAAGTTTATAGAACTTTTCGGTATAGATAAAATTAAGCCTTACGAATGCCCTATAAATTACGAAATTCAAGAAGAACAAGATTTCGGTACGTATAAAAGACTTAGAATAGTTTACGAAAGCGAAAAAGGCTTTTTTGTTCCTTCGTATCTACTAATTCCTAACACGGGCATGAAAAAATATCCTTTGGTTATTAAACTAATGGGTCATAATCCTGGTGGTATGAAAAATTCTATTGGTCTATTAGGCGACACCGAAGAAGAAAAGTATAGAAAGGCTGGTGCTATTCAAGCAGTAGAAAACGGTTACGCTTCACTATGTGTTGAGCTTCGTGGTATGGGCGAACTCTCTACCGACGGCGAAAAACGTTTATGGGGCGGGGCAATGTGTAAATATACCGCATCTGTTGCACTTCCTTTAGGACGCACAATTTTAGGCGAAAGAGTTTGGGACGTAAGCCGTGCTATCGACGTAATGGAACAATTTGAAATTATTGATACGGACAACATCATTGTAACAGGTGGCTCGGGAGGTGGCACAGCATCATTTTATTCTGCTTGCTACGATGAAAGAATTAAATACTGCGCTCCACTTTGTTCGTTCTGTTCTTATTCTACTTCAATTTTAGATATGTATCATTGTCTATGTAACTACGTTCCAAGTTTATTAGAATGGTTTGAAATGGGCGATTTGGCAGGTTTAATCGCACCTAGAAAGCTTTTAATCTTTGCAGGAAAAACAGACGAGGCTTTCCCAATTAACGGCGTTGAAGATGCTTTTGCTACTGCAAAAAGCATTTACAAAAAAGCAGGGGCAGAAGATAACGTAAAACTCGTGGCTATGGACTGCGGTCATAGTTGGAGACCCGAATACGTTTGGCCAAACGTCAACGAATTTTTTGATATAAAAAAATAATTAATATAGTTTTAGGAGAAAATTTATGATGAACATTATTTCTGACAAATGTCATGACAATTTAATTAAAAATACTAAGCAAAAGTTTGCTTTTGATAAAAATAAAGATTTTGCTACTTGGAAACAAGAGTTAAAAGAAGTTTTTTATGAAGTTTCTGGTATCAATAAAATTAAACTTAACGATTGTCCGCTTAGCGTAACCGTAGAACAAGACGAACTTAAAGACGGTTACCGTTTAATTCGTTTCGTAATGGAAACTGAAAAAGACAACTTCGTTCCTTGCTATCTATTAATTCCCACGACGGGCGAAAAAAGTTATCCTTTAGCAATTACTTTACAAGGACATAAAAAGGGTGGTATTTATAATTCTATCGGTATTAAAAAGTTACCCGAAGACGAAAATTACCAACCACGTGGTGCGTTTGCTCTTCAAGCAGTTAAAGAAGGTTATGCTGCACTTTGCGTAGAAATGCGTGGCATGGGCGAACTAGAACCTAAAACTGAAGATGAAGCAACTACCGAAAGACGTCTTTGGGGACAAAACTGTAAATTTACGGCTTTCGCTTCTATGGCACTTGGCCGTACTATTTTAGGTGAAAGAATTTGGGATATCGGCAAGGGTATTGATGCAATGGCTAATTTTCCCGAAGTTGATACAAGCAAAATCGTTATTACTGGTAACTCTGGCGGTGGTACGGCATCTTTCTATGCAGCATGCTTTGATGAAAGGATTACTCTTTCAGCTCCCAGCTGTGCGTTCTGTACTTATAAAGATTCAATTTTAGACGTTTATCATTGTATTTGTAACCTTATTCCGGGTTCATATAACTTGTTTGAAATGCAAGATTTAGCAGGTCTAATTGCACCTAGAAAACTTTTACTTATCAATGGCGAACTAGACGAAATTTTCCCAATCCACGGCGTAAAAGAAGGTTTTGAAACCATTAAACAAATCTACGAAAAGGCTGGTGCTCCAGAAAATACTAAACTAGTAGTTACCCCTAAACATCACTGGTGGTGTGAAGACATCGTTTGGCCGAATATCAAGGAAATGTTCTAAACTGTTTTAAGTAAATATAGTGCTAAAAACTCAGTATTTAGGTAATATAATCGTATTTTTTATTTAGTTTTAATGTTATTATAATAATAACGATACTTTTAGGAGAAGATTTATGAAAAGAATTATAATAGGTGCCGACGTTGTACCCGAAGGTATGAGTGGTAGAGACCCTATTCCTCACTTTATCAGTGGCGAAATGAATAATCTTGTAGAACAAGGAATTTTAGATTTATTTAAAAACGCAGATTTTAGAGTAGTTAATTTAGAAGTTCCTTTAACCGACAAGGAAGACAAACTTCAAAAGTCAGGTCCTAATTTAATGGCACCGACTGCCACAATTAAAGGTTATCAAACCTTAGGCGTAGACCTAGTAACTATAGCAAACAACCATATTTTAGACCAAAATATTTCGGGTTTTAAGTCAACCTTAGAAACCCTTGATAACGCTGGTATTAAACACGTTGGTGGCGGTATGAACTATGAAGATGCAATTAAGCCTCAAATAGTAGAGGTAGGCGATAAAAAAATAGGTTTTTACGCTACTTGTCAACACGAATTTTCGTGGGTGCAAGACTACGGCTCGGGTGCTAACGGTTTCGACCCGTTATACTCGTTCGACCATATCGCAGAATTAAAAGCTAAGTGCGATTACGTTATAGTTTTATATCACGCAGGTGTAGAACACTACAGATATACTTCGCCGTATGAACAAAGAAACTGCCGTCGTATGATAGAAAAAGGTGCTGACCTTGTTCTTATGCAACATACTCACTGTATTTCTTGTGAAGAAGACTATAAAGGCGGTAAAATTCTCTACGGACAAGGCGACTTTATTTTCGACCACAGTGAAATGGAAAGTTGCCTTTCGGGACTGTTAGTTACTATAGATATTGACGGCGACGATTTTAAAATCGGATATATTCCCGTAGAAAGAAAAGACGGTTTTATCTCTTTATCTAAAAACCCCAAAATTATAGAAGATTTTAATAAACGTAGTGAAGAAATTAAAGACCCAAAATTCTTAGAAGATGTTTATTACGATTACGGTAGACAAAGAGTACATTGGTTTACTAACGGTATTATGGGTTATTACAATAGTAAATGGATAAGATTTGCCGTTGAACATATTGATTCTAAACGTGGCAATAAGTACTTATTACATGGTGACCGTTCAAGGCGCTTGGTGACAAACTATATTACCAATCCCGCTCATCGTGAATTATACGTTAACGTATTTGCTAAATACACTGAAAAAGAAGCCGAATGGCAAGCAAAACAAAAAACTGAAAAAGATAAAAGATAGTAGGTAAATAATGTTTAAGTTTGACGCTGAGTCGTGTCACGAAAATTTAATAAATAACCTAGAATTACCTTACGCCTTTTCGCCCGATAAAGATTTTGATACGTGGCGAAAAGAATTAAGGGAAAAGTTTAACGAAGTTTTAGGTATCAATAAAATAAAAGAAAACGCATGCCCTATAAATTTCGAGATAGAATATGAAGAACTAAAAGACGGCTATAGACTACTTAGGCTTTTAATAGAGACTGAAAAGAATATGGTTGTACCTTGTTATCTTTTAATACCCACTACGGGTAAAGAAAAGTATCCGATAGCAATAACTATTCAAGGGCATAAAGACGGCGGAATGTATAACTCTATCGGAATTGTAAAAACCGAAGACGATAGAGGATACCAACCACGTGGCTCGTTTGCATTGCAAGCAGTTTCTCATGGTTTTGCAGCCCTTTGCGTAGAAATGCGTGGTATGGGAGAACTAGAACCTAAAGGCGACGAACGTAATAAAGGTTTTTGTTGTAGATACACAAACCTTGTTGCAACTAGTTTAGGTCGTTCGGTTATCGGCGAAAGGGTATGGGACGTATCACGTGCAATCGACGTATTAGAAACCTTCCCCGAACTCGATTTGTCGACTATCGTTATAACGGGTAACTCGGGCGGAGGTACTGCATCTTTTTATTCGGCGTGCTACGACGAAAGAATAACGTTATCTGCTCCTAGTTGTGCGTTTTGTAATTACAAAGAATCAATACTTCATTGGTTTCATTGTCTATGCAACGTTATCCCTAACGCACCCCTTAACTTTGA
>JAFVOW010000102.1 GCA_017505625.1 Clostridia bacterium
ATGAACTTTTATTAATTCTTTTATATCCTTTCGCATCTCACCCATAATGCTATCATCGCGAGTAAAATAATAGTAGAGTGGCACATTTGAAATATATACTTTTTTTGATTGCATTATAGCTTGTGAAACAAAAATACAATCCTCTGACTTTAGCCCTTCGGCAAACAACAAATTATCTATCGAACTACGAGTAAACAGTTTATTCCAAACCATAAAATTTAATACATTTGACTCATAATCTCCATAAAGATAACCAAATGCCTGCTTGCTTGTTACAATCCCCTTATCTCCATCGGTTGCGGTGGTTGATGTTTTTATGTTACCATTTACATCCTCATAATATCCACAGTGAACAATATCAGCCCCGTTTTCTTTCGCCATCCTTAAAAGTTTTTCCAAATAGTCGCTTGTAACGTGGTCATCACTATCGATAAAAGATATAAACTCTCCGCAAGCCACTGCTAATCCTGAGTTTCTAGCAACTGATAAACCACCGTTTTTTTCTCTATGAATAACTTTTATTCTAGAATCTTTTTTTGCGTATTCGTCGCAAATTTCTCCACTTTTATCGGGAGAACAATCGTCTACTAAAATTACTTCAAAATTAGTAAAAGTTTGGTTTAATACACTATCTAGACAACGTGATAAATATTTTTCCACTTTATAAACGGGAATAATAATACTAACCTCAGCCATTAAATTCCTCCAAACATTGTAAAGTTTGCAAAAGCCCTATTGTATATCATATAGGATACAAACGCCACGCAAACAATTGTATAGAATACGTAATAAGTGTTTCTATCGTTTAGTTTTGATAAAGCGTTACCAACCAAGACCACGCCGTAAACACTAAAGTACATACTTAATCTAAAAATATTGTCTATGTTTATAACAAAAGATTGGAACACTAATCCTAGTACTGCCATGTTGATTAATGCAACGCCTTCTTTTGAGGTAAAACAATATTCGTGTGCAATAAGAATTGAACCACCTGCAAGTAAAAGTTGAATTACGTAACCAAAAATACTAAGACCTGTAGTAACGTTAGCATAATTTGCTAAATCTTCGTTCCACGCAAGTTCACGAACTATGGTGTTGATTGCTCCAGGGAATAATACTGCCATACCCATAGCAACTACAAGTAATGCCACTTGTAATAGTCCTATTCTTCTGTGCATAAGGGGATATACAAGTAGAAATATAAGTGCCGATGAGTGAAAAGCCCATCCTGCTATAATAAATAGTAAAAATGGTATAAGTTTTTTATCATACGCTTTAACGAAAGCAAAAAAGGTAAAACCCATAGCTATCGTTTGGCGAATACCCGTCATAGTAAAGAAAACGTAAGATAACGCAACTAACCCAAAAACCGAAATAAAGGGAAGATTGCTAAAACGTTTCACTACGTAAACGAATCCACCGTAATACACGCTACTAACTGCTATTAGCCACACTCTAAAGTCTAGTCCTGCGTGGGAAAACAACGCCGAACAAAAATGATAAAAGGGGTCCTTTCCTTCGCCGTTTATAACGTTAGAAAAAAGGACGGACAAATCCCTATTAGCATTGAATGTATATGAATGGTAATAACCAACGGTGTCGGTATAATACGAGTATGAACGGAACGCCGTGATAAAAACCAACGATGCCCATATTAATATCAAGTATAGGTTTTTATATTTTTGATTTTTGCATATAGGCGACAAAAGAAACGCCCCCGCTAAAAATCCTATTATAATTAGCATCTCGTTCTCCCTAATAAATTTTCGTATACACGAACAAAGTCGTCTAAAACTTTTTCTTTGTTCATGTTATCTTCTATAAATTTACGGCAAGCATTTGAATAAGAAGTTTTACCGTTAATTTCAATTTGTTTTAAGCTGTCTAATACTTGTTCTACGTTTTTAGGTTCAACCACGTATCCACAACCGTCTTTTACAAGTTCTGGATTTGCAGTAGAATTAAAAACTACTGCAGGCGTACCACAAGACAACGCTTCGGCGGTTACTTTTCCAAACGTTTCTTCGGTTGACATTTGAACGAAAGCGTCTGCCATAGAGTAATACTCAGAAAGCTCAATTACGCTTTCAGTTTTACCTACCCATAAAATGTTATCGGGAAGTTTTACGTTTTGGTCTAGTCCTCCAACCAAGACAATTTTATAGTTTTCGGGCATTTTAGAAGCAAGTTCAATAAATAAAGATAACCCTTTGCTTTCTTCCATTAAAGTCGCTACGCCTAAAATGACAAACTTATCTTGAAGCCCTAGTTTTTCTCTTAAGTCTGATTGTCTAAATGAAAAGGCGTCTACGTCAACCGAGTTATAAATACGTTGCATTATTGTTGCCGATTTCATAATCGATTGTTGTGCTTCTGATAAAAGCCAATCAGAAACGGCGATTACCGCAAAATTATCTAATGAATCGTATGCCTTCTTTTTATCCTTCCACATTTTTTTGGTTCTATCAAAAAACCAAGTGGGATTACACGAGTTTAGTTGCATACATTTATCACAACCCGTTTTCCATTTATAGCACTTTGCATCTGTAAAATGCGAACATTTACCCGTAAAAAGCCAACAATCGTCTAGAACGAATACCGTCGGAACTTTCTTTTTTGCTAGATACTTTGTTAGCATATTAAAGTTTATAAAGTTACCGTGCAAAACTTGAATATGAACGATATCGGGTTGAATTTTTTCTATGTGTTTTATAAATTTTTTAGTTGCACGTCTTGAATAATACGCTTGCTTACCAAAAAGTCTAGAAAAAAATGCGTGTACTTTATGGTCTAGCGTACTACCTATACGGTAAAAATTTTGGTCGTCGCAATTTTTTTGTGGCGTTGCAATATAAACCGAATGTCCCTTTTCTCTTAGGTGCTCGGCTATATCTTTTAATGAACGGCCACTACTTCGACTGCCGTAAATTCCGTTAACTAATAAAACTTTCATTACTTTTTCTCTATAAGTTCGTTTAATTCTTTTTTGAGATTTTGTTGAATTTCACTACGATTATGAAGTTTTTTACCGCACTCCCAACCTTTTTTAGCGTATTCGTCGAGATATGCGTCGTCATCTCTAATTTTTATTAAGGTTTGCTCTAACTGTTTTTTGTCGGTTACTACGATTGCACCGTCGTGGCGAAGAAGATGGTCTATTGAACCACATCTAGCATCGCCAACAGCGAGTTGCGGTCTGCAAGCCACCATTTGTCCTACGATTTTAGTAGAAAACGATTCTCTAACGGCAAGTCTTTCTTTAAGTCTAAAAGACTCTACGTGTACTAAAACGTCGCACTCACGTTGAATTCTTTCGATTTCCGTATAAGGAACTTTACCCTTAAAATCTATTGCTTTACATTTTTTATATTTTTTTAAGATGGATTTTTTTAGTTGAGATGCAGAATAAATATCTAAAGTCATCCCCCCGCCTATTTTATCGATAGCCCTGCCAATTCTAAGTAGTTCTTCCCATCGATGATTACCAAGATTTCCTGTAAACACGAGTTTTCTTTCTTTATTATATTCAGTCTTAAACGTAGGTTCACCGTCAAAGACGTTGCCGTTTGCCATAATAACGCAAGGCTTTTTAAACCATCTTTCAGCACACTCTTTACCGACTTCAGAAACAACGTAAAGATACTCGCACATTTTTACCGTTCTTCTTACCTTTCCCCTTTGAGTTAATCTATCTATCCAAAAGAAGGGATTTAAAGAAAACTGATGCAAAGAATAGTTATCATCGCCGTAGTACCCTACCATTTTCACAGGCTGAATTTTAGCAACGAATTGGTGTACCCAATTCATATAAGGCATTCTATAGATAGGCGTAAACATAACGTCAGCGTTAAACTCTTTTACAACGTCAATTAAGTTTTGGTTACGCCAACGTCCAATTCGCCAAATAAAATTACGTCCCCAGCTAAAAATTCTGAGGTGAGTTTTTCTTGCAACGTTCATCCATTTGGTTTCGGTTTTACCCATCTCGTCTTTTTCGTCTAAATTTTCAGGCTCTATAATTTTACCGACGGGGTTCTTCTTGTTTTTTAAATTAGCAACAATTTGACCCATAGAAATTTGAAAATATTTAATGTTGGTCATCTCAGTATTAGGATTACCGCCCATACAGTAAATATTTAAAATTTCTAAATCATCGATGCCGCCAAACAAATCGGAAAATACTTTGCCGAAACTATTATTTTTATTCCACGGATAATCGGAAACTATAAGTAATTTCATTTATCTACTCCTATGGTTTAGGTAAAATCCCAAAGCAAAAGACATAACTTTATAGCCAAAAATTCGATAAATTTTATATGCTTTGCTTACTTTAGGGTGAACGTGATAATATTTGAGATATTTTTTACAAAACTCTTTTAGCGATTTTCTAATTTCCTTTTTTTGCTTAGTAGTTGCTTGAACACTTTTTCTATACGTCAATGCCAAGGTAATCATAACTTGATAACAAACGTAGTTCATTAATATGTGAGATTTTCCACTTTCCACATCTAAAATAGACGGAGCATTATTAATAATTTCACATAAATCAAAGAGACTTTGAACTTTCATAGTCGTTGCCACAGACCCTGGACGGCCTATCCTATAAACGTACACCCTTTCTTGTATGGCGTCCACTTTAGGATTGGCACTGAATAATCTCACACACCAATCTATATCTTCTATAATTTTACTGTCGTCAAAATATGCTTGTGACTTTTCCAAAAACTTGCGGGAAATACACATCCCCCAAGCCGAAGGATTTAATCTATCATTAACTATAAGGAACTTTATTTTATCTTCATTATCGGCTTTATAAAAATCAGTATAATCTATATCAGGCGTTAATACGTACTTTCCCGTAGACATTACATACCCTTGATAAAAAAGTTCTACAATATCGGGATTAGATTGTTCAAGTTTATTATTAATCTTAGATAAAACTTCACCATCAATCCAATAATCGTCAGAATCT
Source organism: Clostridia bacterium (assembly GCA_017505625.1). Classification (GTDB taxonomy): domain Bacteria; phylum Bacillota; class Clostridia; order Christensenellales; family Borkfalkiaceae; genus UBA1259. The sequence goes on from JAFVOW010000102.1 coordinate 4,973, forward strand.
AAAAAACATAAATAATCGCCGAGAGCAGACTTCATCCCCACGTTTCTTGCCGACGCCGCCGTCCCGTGTTTTTTATGTATAACCCTAACTCTATTATCTTGACTTGCGTACTCTTCACAAATAGCAGGACAAGTGTCGGGAGATTCATTATCTACAAGAACAAGTTCAAAGTCAGTAAAACTTTGACATAACACACTGTCTACACATTGTCTTAAATATTTTTCAGTTTTATAAACGGGGATAATTATACTAAATTTCATATCTATCCTTATTTAAATCTTATAAATTTCTTTTATTTCTTCTTTTACAGAGTTTACCGTATAATCTTTTGCTTTTTCGTAAGCTTTCTCGCCCATTTCTTTGGCTTCTTCTCCGCTAAACACTGATAATATTTTTTTAGATAGTGTTTGGTAATCAGTAGGATTAAACAAATACCCGTTTTCGCCATCTTCTATCAGTTCTTTATGGCCACGGTTTATCGACGCAATAATCGGTTTTTTACACAACATTGCTTCGATTATATTTAGTGGCAATCCTTCTCTATGACTACAAGATACGATTAAGTCAGTTATCGGAACAACCTTTTCTAAATCGGTTCTATAACCTAAAAATTTAACCGTTTCTTCTAGTCCTAATTCTTTTACTTTTTCAGTAAGTGTTTGTTGTAAAGGACCGTTTCCTGCGAGCAATACTTTTAGGTTAGGAATTTTATCTTTAATCTCGTTTACTGCATTTATTAGGGTTGATTGGTTTTTATTTTTATTTAACTCTCCCGTACACAAAATAACGAAATCGTCTTGTTTTAAGTTTTCGTTTTCTCTCAAAACTTTGTAAGTGTTTTCATCAACCACGTGGTACCTTTCTTCAGAAACACCCACGCCGTGCATATGCACGACGTTGGTTTTAAACTTTTTACTTGCTAATTCATAATCTTCTTTAGTAATAGTAATTAGCGTATCGCATTTTTTTGCAAAATGTTTTTCTATCGGATAAAACACCATCCACGCTTTTTTAGAAGCACCTTTGTAAAAATGAAAGCCGTGTGCCATGTAAACTACTTTAGTTCCTTTACGCCTTGCTTTTTTTGCTGCAAGTCTTGTGATAATTCCACCCATCGGGGTGTTGCACTGAATTAAATCGTAGTTTTCGGTATTAATAATTTGTTTTAACTGTTTTAATGCTTTAAGATTATCCTTGCTTTTAGGAGAACGAGAAAACGGAACGTCAAAAACCTTTTCGACAAAATCTAATTTTAAGCCGTTTTTTTCTGACAAATTATCTTTTGCGGCAACGTGTACTTCTACTCCATCCTCGTGCAAAACTTCAACTAGTGGTTTATGAAATTGACAAATATGGCTTTGAACTGTTGCCACCAACAAAACTTTTTTCATTTATTTTTTACGCTTCTTTATCTCTAAAATCTTGTTATATATACCTTGTTGATTTGACATTTGCATTATCCTATGGCCAGGGTCTCCATTACCTTCTATTATCGCAACTCCGTTTTCGAGTACCGCCAAGTCCCAACCAACGTATTCAACTGAAAGGATTTCTCTGGATGCCTCTATAACCGTTTGCTTTACCCTTTCCCAATTTGGAACTTCAAACCCTAACATCTTCGCTTTTGTTTGAGGGTGAAAAATATATTTTGTTAATGCCACATCAATACAAGGAGAAATAACAATACCCGAATCTATATCAATGGCACCACAAACTCCCCCAGAAGAGAAATTGTCCACCAAACTTCCGCCACCACCAATTCTTAATGCGCAAGCCACAATCTCACCTTTGTAAGTTAAAGCTCGTATGGTGTTAACAGAATCAGGGTTCAGCTTAGATAAAGATTTGTGCTGAACCAACAATTCCTCTGCAATATAATCACGATAGTTTTCAATGTTATATTTTCCAATTTCTTCAGCGTTCAACTTAAATATTCCATTACCTTTGGAACCCACAATCGGTTTCATTATAATCGAACCATGTTTTTTGCAAAAATCCTCTAACTCTTGGCCTGTGGCATTCTCTAAAACCAAATATTCTCTTTTTATATATGCCTTAAATTTTTCATTAAACTTTTGTTTATCTGAAAATACCATTAATTCCTGTTTGCAATTATTTTTGATGATTTTTTTACTTTTCTTATAAGTTAGATATTTTGCTCTTTCATAATTAGATTTCTTATAAAATTCATAACGGAAAAAATCATCAAAACTTGTACCAAAACGCAATGCGCAATAAATTTGCTGGAAATATGCTCTTATATATCTTCCACGATAAAAAGTTTTTATGTTTTTATTAAATCTTTTAATTTGCTGTTTTAGAATTTTTAACTTATACATAAATATTTTCCTATTCTCTAAAAGGGTATTTTAGTATGCACTGCGTAATACAAGTTTTCTATTATTGCTCTTTTTTTCGTATGTTCAATATTTTGAACTAAAACGCCTGTTGAATCAACTTTTTGATTCATATTATAACGCACCAATTTATAAATTTCATCGCCTATTCTCTGTTCTATTGACGCACTTAAAAATAAACAAAGAAGTTTTCTATTGTTGTAAGGAATTGCAATATCAAAAGAATATCTATGTTCTCCCGTAATAGTTAAGCCGTTCCATGCAGGGACTCTAAATTCCCAAAAAAATTGCTCTTGCCAGGGAACGTTACTATTTTTTGTTTCGTTAAAATACTTCTTTATGTAATCTTTGAATATTCTATCAGTTTTTCTAACCAACTTCCTATCGCCAAGAAACACTTTGTATAGCGTAGTACATTTTCTAGGAGATGGGGTTTTGCCAAATCTTTTCCTACCATTAAACCGTTTAGAATAATATGCTCTGCCAATTTCTGAGCACCACGATTTAACCTCCACGTCAAAGTCGTTAACACTAGAAAAATAGCATCTCTTTCTTATATCGTTAGCATTATTATAAAGGGTCCCACCACCGTTCCAAAACAATATTTCTCTAACTAAATCTAAATCATCAAAATCATCGTCTTCACTAGAAATTTCATATGTTTTATGCTTTAATCCCAGATTTTCGCATATTTTTTGTGCAGCCTTAGCATCAACTTTTTCCTTGTCAACTGAAACGTAACTAAAATAACTAAACTTTTCGTATAAACCGTTTGCACACGATAGCGTCGTTTTACTGTCACAACCGCCTGTAAGCGATATTGCTACGTGATTCCATTTTTTTGAAATCATTTTCAAACTATTGTGTAAAACTTCTCCAATTTCAGTTGCTAACTCATTTTTTCCTTTAGATGTTGTTTCTATAGCATAGAATCGTCTCACTGTTATTTCGTCACCAATTGTAACGCAGTGATTAGGAACTAACCTCTTTATTTCAGCAAAAGGAGATAAATCTCCTGGAAGATAATTGCCAAACAAACGGAAATGTTTATAGTTTATCAATCTTTTAACGTACTCGTCTTCTTTAAGATTCATTAAATCCCCTATCAATCGTGAGTGCGTAGAAACTATAATATTTTCATTAATTTTTCCATAGTAAGTTGTTTGTATGCAAGAAGGGTCTCCCAAAAGGTGTACCCCACTTTCATCTAAAATTATAAGGGTAAAAATACCACTTATTTGATTAAACTTCTCAAAAAAAGCGTTTTTATCGTTTACCCAAAAAGATAGCAGTTCTTGTACAATTTCGCTTTCTTCATATTGCAAAGTAAACGGATTGTACGCGTGTCCTATTAACACAAAACAGTTTTGCTCTAAACTGCAAACGTAACTCTTTTGTTTTTTATGCACTAAAAGTGTATATTGGTTTACGATTTTCTTTTCCCAATTATCATAAAAAGGATATTCTTTTTCATTAACCTGTGAATCGGTAAATAAAAACCCGTAAGCAAACAATTTATCCCTTAATGCTACGTTAACGTCTAAAATGCCCTTGATTTGTTCCGTAGTCATAACATTCCTACCTTTAAATTTTGAATAATTCTGCTAGTCAATCTCTCTCCGTTTCCCTCGCCCACAAAACTATTGTGTGGGGTGACGATAACGTTTTCCTTTTGCCATAAAGGACTGCTATTAGAAAGCGGTTCTTCATTAAAAACGTCTAGCACTGCACCGTAAAGCTTAGCATCAAGTGCTTCTAACATTGCATTTTCTTCTACAACTTGTCCTCGTGCAATATTAACTAAAATGCTTCCGTCTTTCATTTGACTAAATCTAGTTCTATCAAAAAGACCTTTAGTTAACTCGGTAAGTGGCAAAGTTAAAACTACTACGTCTGCGATATTTAATGCCTTATCGATATCGTTAATTTTATAAACTTTTCCAATTACGTCGTCTTGTCTTTCTTCTAGGTCGACGCCAATTAAATTAGTTCCAAAAGCCTTAAACCTTTTAGCACACTCTAAGCCGACGTTACCACAGCCGACGATTAAAACGGTTTTACCGTAAAGTTCAAAAATCTCTCTTTGCTTATCCCATTTGTTTTGGCTTTGGTTAGCGTTAAAAGTTTTTGCTTTTTTATATAAACTTAAAACTCCCCAAACGGCATATTCCGCCATAGGAATAGAATATACTCCACGTGCGTTAAAAATCTTTATACCACGTGAATTTATTTTATCCATTGGTACACGGTCAAACCCTGCACTTGTAAGCTGTACGTATTTAAGCGAAGAAAACTCGTCTATATCGTGATATAAAAACAGACCGTTGCAAATTACACCTTCAATATCAATAGGACTGCAAGGCAACTCGTCCTTTTCGTTTTGCATAAAAACTACGTCGTGACCGAGTGTTTTTAAGTTATTTAGTTGTTCGCTTGCGTTTCCCCAAGCACCCGTAACCAGTAGTTTCACTAACAGTTTTCCTCTTTTTTTATTAATTTATTTTTTATCGTTTGAATTAATTTACCTACACCCCAATAAATTAACTTGCAAACGTAATGTAATATTGTCGCAGCGACTAATATACTTGCCGTTATCACTATCCAATTTATCGGGAAAGAGAAATACTTCTTTAGCACGGCTATAATTACGTATTGTACAACGTATATTTCTAGAGTTAATTTAGCAAGGTACGATAAACAACTTTTAATTACCTTAGGCAATCTTTCAAGTTTTTTATCGATTGAAGCAAAAGTCCAAAACACAAAAAACAATAATGCGAAAGTTAATACTTGACTTATTATTTGAAACGGTGCAAGAACGGTATGTTTACTAAAAATAAGCTTAACTACAAAGCACAAAACGAAAAGCACTACCGTAATTACTGGTATATACCAGTGAAACTTATTACGAAATCTTTCGTCGTTATACTTAAAGTATCCACCAAGGAGCATACTTTCAAAAAACAAGAACCTTATCATCCACTCGTTTACGTTGTCGATATGATAACGACTTTTATCGTAGAAGAATAAGTAAAGGATTATATACGCTAATGCAACGATACCTGAGATTAAAGGAATTCTCTTTTTAAGCGGTTCGTATCTTCCAACGAAATAAAACGGAATATATAACAGCATTATAGAAGCTACAAAATGATAGTTGGTGGGGTAAATAAACCACCACACAAACCCCGTTTTGTCAAACGTATAATACCCAAACGCAAAATAAACTAAGGTTATTAAAACTACGGGTAGATAAATTCTCCAAATTCTTTTACCGTACCAAAGGGGAAAACTTTTTTTAACGCTTAAAAGACAATACCCCGAAACGGCAAAGAAAATTACGTCACCTAAAAGACCACCTTTAGCGATAATGTCTGTAGGATATATTCCTGTATAATGAGAATTGGTTATTAAGCACGTAGCAAGTGCTCTTAAAAACACTACAAAAAAAACTATTTTTTTATCCAATTTTTTCTAAAACTTTTTTTACTGCGATTTTAAGTTCAGTAAGGTTTTCCTTAAAATCTATTTTACCGTTTTCGCAGTCTTTTTGAAATGCGATAATTTCCTTCATGCCACTATCAAAGATTTTTTTAATTTCATTTAGGTCTGTTATAACCAAAGTGTTACAAAAACTTCTAGATAGTATTGCTGAAGTTGAACCTAGTCTATGGTGTTCTGCTATAACTCGTTCGGCAGGGAGAAGCCCTTTGCCTAATGCGGCGATACCGCCAAATCCGTACGGAACACCTCTTGCCCTAAATTTGTTGCAAAGTTTTTCTACAGTGCCGTCGGCGAGAAGTTGAAACATAAACTTCATACCGTAGCCAAGACTTAAGTCGTTAAGTCCTATAAAAATCTCGTCAATACCGTCAAGTTCTAAAATATCATTAATGCAATCTACAGCTTCTGGAGTTTCTACAAGCGGTAAGGTTTTTGCTCTACCGTCTACTAAGCGAATAAATTCCTTAACTTCTTCCACCGTCTTAAAGTAAGGTAGCATTATAATATCCGCCCCGGCCTCTATAATTTCGTCGATTTCTTGTTTAGAAGAACAATACTTGTCCGTTTCTTCGTGAATAGGATTACACCTTGCAACGACCTTAGCTTTAGAAAGAATCTCTTTCATTTTTTTTACGTCTTTAGGTGTGTGATGGCTTTGCACGGTATCCATACCGCCTTGCCTATCACTTTTCCCGATATACTCCATATCGACGAATATTCTATCAACCCCACTTGCTTCAGCAATTAACGCAACTTCGGGTTGATTTGTTATGTACATTAGTTTAAGCATTTGAATCTTTGTCCTCTTCAGTAGCTACTACATTTTCAGCCGTTTGCGGGCCTTTTACCGTAGCACCGACGTTTTCGTTGTTTGCGTTAGTAAACACTTTTCCTATGGTCTTGAAAAATATTTTTAAGTCTAACCAAAAAGAAAGATGCTCTACGTACCAAACGTTAAGTTCGATTCGCCTATTCCACTCAACTTCTTTTCTTCCGTTAACTTGTGCCCAACCGGTAATTCCCGGACGAACGTTGAACATTTTCTTTTGTTCGTCGGTGTATTGGTCGTAAGGCCAAGGATGATAAGTTAGAGGCGGGCGTGGACCTATTAAAGACATGTCACCTTTAAGCAAATTAAAAAACTGAGGTAATTCATCTAAAGACGTTGCACGCAAAAATTTACCTACTTTAGTAACACGTGCATCACCTTTACCAGAATACACCCCACTTCCCATTTTTTCCGCACCGACACACATCGAACGGAATTTATAGATATTGTACACTTTTCCTTTTTTGCCGATTCGTTGTTGTTTAAAAATAATCGGACCCTTAGAAGTTACTTTTACTAAGAAGGCGATAATAAGTAAAATCGGAGAACATACGATTAAACCGATAAGCGAAACGAAAATATCAAAAAATCTTTTTAAAAAATACTTATACATACAATTTGCCTATTTTATAATATATAATATTATAACTCTATAATACTTAAAAGTCAATGCGCAAGTGAAACTTTTATCAAAAACATCCTTTTGCACCTTTTAAATCTTACTTTTTTGTCTATTTTTGGCTAATTTTTAGTGTTTTTTGCAATATCTTTAGCCAATTTATCGAAAAAAATATTTAACTAAAATCCTAACTTAATAAGTATATAAACAAAAAACAAAACCCTTCTCTAAACTATTCGAGAGAAGGGTTTTTGGCTTATTTAACTTAAAACTACCAAAATTCTAACTATTTTCAGGATGTTTTGATTTTCTATTAATCTTATTTTTTAATGCTGAAAACAACGACATTACAGCTTGATTTTTTAGAATTATCGAGAGAACTAGGTATAATATAACCGAAAGAACAACCGATACTATAACATATAAAATCATATTCGAGAACAAGTATTTGCTAGCCAAAACGACAGGAATAATTACCAAACTAGCTATAATACTTTTTATTAACGTTTTAACCGTTCCCTTTGTATTTACATATTTTCTTCCCTTAAAATAACACATTAAGAAAGCTACTAACTCTGCAATCAAAGTCGTAAAAGCCGCTGCTTCTACACCATAAAATGGTATTAAAATAAAATTCAACCCTACGTTGACTATTGCACTAATAATTGTAACAATAAGGTAAAAATTTTCTTCTTTTTGCGGTATTAAAACAGCATGTCCCCAAAAGTATCCGCCCAAACAAAAGATAATGGCTACACTTAGAATAATAAAACTCGGAACGGCGGATATGTAATCTGTACCAGAAAGTAAAGTTATTATCTCTTCACTTAAAGCGATAAGTCCAATAATCGTAGGAATAACCACAATTAAGGTGGTGTGCAAAATAGTTGATGCAGTATTGGAAATTTCTTCGCTGTCATTTTTCCCTAGAAGCATAGCCATTCTAGGAATAGAAACCACTATCGCCGAAAATAAAACACTTTTTACGATTGCATAAATTTTATGCGAAACGGCATATATTCCCACCGAATACTCACCGCATATAAAACCCAACACCACGGTATCCGAACTCGTGTAAATAGTAATTGAAGCGATAGAAACAAATAAAATTAAAATGGGTTTTAAGTGAGTTTTTAATTCCAAATTAAATGTAAATTTGATTTTACAATATTTTCTTGCAACAAAAAAATTTATGAGATTTGAAACGGCAATAACACTTGCGGTAATAATACAATAAATAACAACGTCGTTAGAATCTTTAATAAAAACGAACATTGCAATTATTGCTAGCAGTTGAAATATAATACTCCTGACCGTAACGAACAAAAAGTCCTCGTAAATAGAGAAAACCCAATTTACCCCTATAGTTAGAAAAGCCACCTGTGTAGATAAAATTAAAAGAGGCAAGGTGTATTCTTGAAACTTGGGAACTAACAATAAAAGAACTGCCAAAATAGCGTAGGCAAACACTGAAGATAATACGTTTATAGAAAATACTTGACTTGCAAGTTGTCCGATTTTTAGTTTATCTTCTCTAACTTTAGCTCCTTCTCTTATAGCATACGTTTCTATACCAAGACCTGCAATAAGAACAATATACGCAATTACAGCCGTTGCAAAATTATACTGTCCTAAAGACTCAACTCCTAACGTTCTAGACACGTATGGAAAAGATATTAAAGGAAAAACAACTGCCATAAGATTTTTTATGGCGTTTAGAAGCATATTAAGTTTTAAGGACTTGTTTTCTTTACCCATAATAATAAAACTTTTTCCTTAAATAAGATTACGAATTTTTTTTATTGCACTAAAAACAACCCTTTCAAAGACGTTATATCTATCTTTAATTACCGCCTTTCTCTCAATATTGCTTAAAGTTTCCCCTTCTTTTGTCTCGCTAACTCCGCCGTCTAAAAATTCACAGAAAATTTTATCACAGTGATAAAATTTAGCGCCGTTAATTTTAGCATCCAAGAAAAACTTCCAGTCTGAAGCAATTTTAAGAGTATCGTCATAGCAACCTATTTTTTCAAACAAATCTTTTGAAATAAAAGATGCTTGATGACAAATTGTTCCGCTATAAAAAAACCTTTTGCTAGGTTTTGAAAGATATTTATATTCACCACAAGATTTTGAATATCGGTTACCGTATATTATATCTGCGTTAACACCCTCTAATTCCTTTGCAACGTAGGACAAAATATCGTTAGAATAGAACTTGTCCCCGCAATTCATAAAAATAAGATATTTGCCTTTTGCCTCGTAAATGGCTTGATTCATCGCATCATATATGCCCTTGTCTTTCTTGCAAACAACTTTTATCCTATCATCTTTGGGAATTTTTTCTAAAGTTTTATCTTTTGACTCGCCGTCCTTAACTATTATTTCAAAATCTTTATACGTCTGACCTAATACTGAATTTAAGGTGTCTAATATTAAATTTTCGGCATTTAATGCAACTGTTATTATTGAAAACAACATGCGTTTCTCCTTAAAACAAATGGGGTTTACCTGATTTTCTTTCCTTTACGTATCTTAGCCTTCATAATAATAGGCTTAACCAAAAAATAAACCTTAATTCGCAAAAAGATATATTTTAATTTTTCCGCTCTTCCTAAAAACTGTTTTAAAGGCTTAATTTCTTTTATAATTTTTGCGTATAGTTTTTTATAGCGTTTTCTAGTTTTTCTATTTGCTAAATTTATTAAAATACAAACGTCCATCAACTTTCTAACGTAGAAGCTTTCGGCGTTATCTTTTAATGAAGGATATTTTTCCAACACGAATTCTTTAATCGCTTTTGCGTGTTTTACAACCACAAGCTTGCCTTCGTTAAAACTTGTAGAAGTAATGCTATTTTTATGATGAACGTAGTTATAAAATCTTTCAGCAACGAAACTAATCTTTTCTGCTTTTGAAAAGAGAAGATGAATAACACCAGCATCCTCGTTAATTTCGCCTATAGGAAAACCAATTCCGTCAAACAGGGTTTTGCAAAAAATTTTATCGCAACAAGAAACGTCGCACTCTTTTTCACAAAGCAGTTTTATAAGCGCATTTTCCGCTTTTACCGTCTCGGTTTGTAACGGGCATAGCCCCGCCACTTTTTTTTCACCATATATATCGAATCTTCCACAGCAACAAATTTGTGAACCGTCATTTTGCATTTTATTTATCATTTTTTCAATCATTAACGGTTCAATTAAATCGTCGCTATCAACAAATCCCAAATATTCTCCGTGAGAATTCTCAATACCAGCGTTTCTTGCAGAACTTAGACCACCGTTCTCTTTATGGATTACAGCGATACGCTCATCTTTTAATTTATATTTATCGCAAATTTGTCCAGAATTGTCCGTAGAACCATCGTCAACCAACACAATTTCTAGGTTTTTGTAAGACTGAACCAAAATCGATTCAACACAACGCTCTAAATATTTTTCTACGTTATAGACAGGAACTATTAACGATACCTTTGGTGTCATTTAAGATTTCTCCTTTTGGGGCAAAACCATGAAAACAATTATCATAATTTGCCATGTTAACATTATACAACATCTTTTAGACAATGTAAAGTTTTACTAAAACGTTAGTAATAAATTTTAATATTGACATTTTACGGTTAGTAAATTATAATATTGTTAATAATATAAACATAAGGGAGGTTATCATGGGAAGACTTGACGGAAAAGTAGCAATTATCACAGGTGGAAATTCTGGCGTTGGAGAAGCAACTGCAGAACTTTTTGCAAAAGAAGGCGCAAAGGTAGTTATTACTGCTAGACGTGTAGAAAAACTAGAAGCCGTTGCCAATAAAATTCGTGAAAATGGTGGCGAAGCTTACGCCATTCCTTGCGACGTTTCAGACGTTAACGCAGTAAACGATATGGTAGCAAAAACGGTAGAAAAATACGGCAAAATAGACGTTCTCGTTAACAACGCAGGCGTTTTAGAAGAAGGCTTAAAACCAATAGACGTTTGTGAGGACAAAGATTTAGAATACGTTTTAGGCATCAACACCAAAGGTTGTTTATACTGCACTCGTGCAGTAGTTAAAGAAATGATAAAAAACAACACAGGCTCTATTATTAATCTTGACTCTGTTGCAGGTGCGTTCGGGACGGGCGGTGCTTCTTACGTAACGAGTAAAGCAGCAGTTATCGGTTTAACCAAGCATACGGCGTTAAGATTTACGGGAACGGGTATTCGTTGTAACTCTGTAAACCCTAGCACTATAGTTACCCCAATGACTATGACGACCGACCCCAAAACCCTAAACCCCAATATGATGGGACAAATGAACAAGCACATGAACTTATCGGTTCAGCCTTGTATGCCCATAGACGTTGCGAACATTTTATTGTTCTTAGCAAGCGATGAATCCCGTGCTATCACCGGTCAAGTAATAGTATCAGACTTCGGTGCAACACTTTAATAAAATTAAAACAAAACTAAAAACGAGCAAGTAAATAACTTGCTCGTTTTTTAAGTTTTTACCAATTTATTTCGTTTAATGTAAGCAAGGCTCTAGCATAAATTCTCATAGAACGCTTTAACCTTTCGATTGAAACACTTTCATCTAGTCCGTGTGCAGAACCGTGACCTTCTTTAAATTCTTTAGGTTTATCGCACCCTTCCATGCCGTAAATATATGCGTTAGGAAGATGTTGAGCATAAGTTGTGCCGTTGATATAAGGTTTATCGTCACGACCTGTAACGTCGTTAGCAACTTTAGTTAACGCCTTAACAACTTCGTTGTCCACGTCGTTGATATAAGGTTTATGCGGATAATCTCCCCTAACCGTACAACCGAAAGATTGTGCGATTTTACTAATTTTTTCTAAAATTTGTTCGTATGTTATTTCAATGGGATATCTAACCCTTAACTCAAGTTCGGGAAAGCCGTCTACGTTTCTAATAGTTTTAGCGTAAACAGTGGTGGTTGACATAATTTCCGACTTTACGTCAACGTTAAAATTCTCTCCGTGGACGTTAACCGAGCACAATTTAAAAAGTTCTAATACTGTCCTTTCGTTGTCAGTCAAAACTTCACTACTTAAAAGTGCTTGACAAATATTGGTTATCATATTGCCGTTGGGGTCTGGACTAGACGTATGGCGTGGTGGGGTAAACGACGTTACTACCGTATTTTTACCGTATTCTATCTTACAGTCTTTTAAGACGTCAAAATCGACTTTTCCGTTAATTTTTGCAGTTGCTAGACCGGGGTTCTCATCAAGCCCCGCAGTAAGAGAAAAACTAAAAGGCGTTTTACTCTTGATATATAAACTAGTCATACCCCTTGCACCGTACCCGATAGGATAACTACTGTCAGGAACAAGCGAAAGTCTTGGAGGAATACAAACGTTTATAAACCCTTTAGCGTCGGGATTACCTGGTACGCCTTCAATGTCCAAACAACCAGTTTCTTCGTTACTACCCACGTATATGGCGGGATTGTATTTTAATTCTATACCAAGTTCCTTAAAAATTTTGAAGGTGTTAAACACACAAGACAGTTGCCCTTTATTATCGGTTGCTCCTCTACCGATAATGCACCCTTTATAAATGGTAGCGTTGTACGGTTCAAATTCCCAACCCGGCCCTGCAGGCACTACGTCACCATGAAGCCAAATACCCAAATCTGGTTGGCTATTTTTAAACGCCAAACTTATAACTCCTACGTTATAATCAGTAGTGTAAAAACCTTTCTGCCTTCCTAGTTCAATTACTTTATCTAGCATTTTTCTAGGCCCAATTCCAAACGGAGCATTAGGTTTAGGCTCACCTTGTTCGCTGTTAATGTTTACGAAAGTAATAGTATCTTCTACTAGTTGTGGCTCATATTCTTCTATAAGTTTGTCAATTTTGCCTAGTAATTTTGCGTCCATGTTTTTAGCCCTTTATTCAAATTTTATCTTAAAAGCGTTTTTATGGTGCTTAGGTATCTCGTATTGCTTTAATAACTCTGGTCCACACGAACTAGAACCCACCCCTCGCATTGCAAGGTCAAGACAAACGGTGGCGAAGTCGTTTTCTTTTAATTCGAAGTTGTGTTTTGTTTTGTATAATTGCAAGGTGGTGTACGGGTTAACTGAAAAAGAGAAAGGATTGTCCGCAACAACCGTAAACAAGTCGTTTAGCCTAAGATATTTACTGTGATAATGGCTACCCGATTCTTGTGGTCGTATGTAATTAATATCGTAGTTGTCTTTTGCGTTGCTTTGATAATATCCGTACTCACAAGCGACGTGTTTATCAATATAACTTTCTGTGGGTCCAAACCCCACGTAATCAAAATTTTGGTATTTTTTATCTATCTTAAACTCAAAACCAAATCTAGGCAAATTCTTAACGTAATCGCTTACGCTATATTCAGTTTCAACGTTTAACGTGTTTTTATCAACGGTATATTTTACGTCAAACAGTGCTATGGGCATTATACAGTTGGCACAAACGTAGCCTTTAACGTGGTAGCCGTTTGGTAATTTTTCGCATAAATAGGTTTGAGATTTCGTTTCCGTTAGTTTATATTTCTTTTCCCAAGTATTTACGAGATGTCTATCGTTATCGGTATAACGAAAAACGTTAAAGTGAACAACGTCTTTCAAAATGTTTTTACCGTCTATTAAAATCGAAGTTAAACAACCACTTTTTTCATCAACGGCTATTTCAACCTTTTTAGCATTTTCTTGAGTTTTAGGAATTTCAACGTCTCTCTCTTGCGACGTTAATTTTCCACCGTAAACGGCTTTCATTTCTAAAGCACCCGATTTGATTTTTCTGTCGGGGGTTAAAAGTCCGTCGCAACAAAAGTTCCCGTCGTGTTCGGCCTCACCAAAATCACCACCATATAGATAGCCTTTTTTAGTTTTTATTGCGTGGTCCGCCCATTCCCACACAAAAGCCCCCATACACTGGTCGTTGTTATAAATAACTTTCCAATAATCAGAAATATCTCCACAAGAATTACCCATAGCGTGAGTATATTCACACAAAACGTAAGGGCGAGTTTCTTTAGGATTATTTAAGACTTCTTTTTGTATTTGCTCTACACTAGGATACATCATACTAGCTATATCAACAAGTTTAGTATAATAATATTTTTTATCAGCATTAAACAACCCTTCGTAGTGCACAAGTCGGGTTTTATCACGTTTGCGAATATATTTTGCACCTTCAAAAAAAGCTCTGCCAAACGAACTTTCGTTTCCAAGCGACCAAATAATAACCGACGGACGATTTTTATCTCGTTCAACTAGTGCAACGTGTCTATCCTTTATACCGTCCTGAAAACGCACGTCTTCAGCGTATTCCATCCACGGCTTAACCTCGTAACCACCAAACCTTGTGCATGCACCGTGCATTTCTACGTCGGCTTCGTCCATTACGTACAACCCAAAGTAGTCGCATAATTGATAAAATTCTGGAGAGTTAGGATAATGCGAAGTTCTTATCGCATTAACGTTAAGGCTTTTCATAAGTTTAACGTCTCTTTCCATATCCTTTAAGCTTACGGTTGCACCCGTTATGCAGTTAAAGTCGTGGCGATTAACACCTTTTAGTTTTAACGGCTTGCCGTTAAACTTGAACACTTTGCCGGAAACACTTACATTTCTAAAACCTACCTTTTCAACGATAAGTTCGCCGTTAGCATAGATTTTTAAGGTATAAAGATAGGGCGTTTCCGCCGTCCACGGCTTAACTTTTTTGATTGTAAAACTTACTTGTTTTTTAGATTTTACGTATGCAGAATTATTGCCAAGTTCTATCACAACGTCAACGTTACTTAGATTTTTAAACGTAAACACGCCGTTGTCTTGAACTAAATCGGCAGTAATAAAATAATCGGTAACGTGCTTTTCGGGTCGGCATAAAAGATAAACGCTTCTAAATATGCCCGAAAATCGAAACTTATCTTGACATTCTAAATAAGTAGAAACACACCATTTTAGAACAACCACGTCTATAACGTTTTGGCCGTTTACCAACAAATCGGTAACGTCGAATTCACTAATTGCGTGCGATATTTGCGAATAACCTTTTTGCACGCCGTTTACGTAAAGATAAAATGCACTATCTACACCTTCAAAGTTAAGGTAGTATTTTTCGCCTTGCTTTTTATCTAAATTAAACTTTCTTTGATAATGCCAGCAAGGGTTATCTTGGGTAATAAATGGAAAAGTAACGGGAAAAGGGTATCTAGTATTAAGGTACTGAATTTGGTCGTAGCCGTGCATTTGAACACAACTCGGTACGGGAATTGTTTCCGTTGGCGTGTTCTTAATATCAACGTCTTCAATACAAGAATATTGCTTAATATTCCAAATACCATCTAAAGATATAAACCTGGAACTAGAAGTTCTATCTACTATACCGTACTTATACTTAACTTTGTCAGTTTCGTCAAAAGGTATGTAATAACTACGACACGGCTCTACGCCTATTCTATTAAAACTCTCGTACTCTTTCATTTTTCTTTCTTAACCCATTAAAATTAGTTTAATTTTTCTAAGTGTTTTAAAATAACGTTAGCGAGTACGCCGTCGCCGTTTTCATCGGCTTTATAAACGTATTTACAATGCTCGCTGTTCATTACTTCTAAGAACACGTTATCTTTATGCCCGAAATGTTCTAGGGTTTTTACCATTAACATAGTTTGTTCGTATCTACCAAACATATCGTTATCTGATACGATAAATAGCATGGGCGAATACTTTTCGGCAGTTCCTACAAAATACAAAGGAGCAGTTTCATCAACAATAAGTCTTCTACTATCTTTACCTAATTCTTTTAAAACGTTAAAGTGCGAAGTAGGTTGACCTGCGTCGTGAATATAAAAATCTATATCAGTGGGCTTTATTCCGTGCGCTTTTAGATATCTATCGTCAAAGCATAGCATCATAGAAATATAACCACCCGCACTACTACCGCCTACGAAAATTCGTTTGCATTTTCCGTAGTTACCGATATTATCTTTAAGCCATTTTACTGCTTCGGCACAATCGGTAATAAAATCGGGGTATTTTGCGTTTGGGTACATAGAGTATTCAACCGAAGCCGTAGCGATATTATTTTTAGCTAAAGTTTTAGCAAAAACTTCTGCTTTTTTATGAGTTCCCCTTTCAAGCCCACCACCGTGAAAATATATAAACAGATCAAACTCATCGATTTCGGGAAGATGCAAGTCTACGTGCAAATTATCTTTATACTGTAAATCTAAATAACTAATCATATACTCCCCTTTAAGTTTTAAGCATTTTTGAACTCATCTTTAAATATTGCACGAGAGAAAGCCTTTTTCCCGAATTCATCGGTGACTACAACGTAAACCCACTCTACTTTGTCAATAGGTGTAAAAGTTCCCTCGGTTACAAACTCGTTTTCGTTTGCTAAAAATACTGCACGATTATGTGAATTTGTTACAAAAACTATACGTTTAGCGTTAGAAGTTTTAACGCTAAAACTTCCGTTTTCACAGTCTAACGAAAAAATTTGCGGACCACACGAAGCGTAAAATTCTTTGTTTTCCATCGCCTTGATGATAGATTCATAGTCTAACTTATCTGCTAAAATATAGGTAAACCCACCAAATGAATCACATTTAGGACTATTGGTATCGTGTGCATTATGGTTGTCATCAGCAGCGATTACTGCCATTTTGCTACCGTGTTTTAACTGATAATCGTAATAATGCTCGTTAAACTCATTATGACCTATTGTGTATGCCGAATAGTTGTGGATTTCCATTGCTAAGCAATCTCTATACGCTTCTGAAAAACTTTCGTCTTCAAAAGACCAAGTTGGGTGATTATGACAAGATAAAAAACCTGCTTTATGAGCGTCTTCTATCATCTTTTTTAAAAACTGTACAGAATATTCACGACTTTCTACGTAGTGGTGGTACTTTAAGGTTTTTAGTTCTTCTTCCCCAATATATTTCGTATGGTTGGGGGTGTAATATACTAGTTTGTTTTCGGGGGTTTTAGAATAAAAGTTTATATGAGATTGACTGTCCAACTTTGCATCGAAAGGAAGATTACGAATATACGCTTCATACGCCGTAATAAACAATATTTCATTATCAGTTAGGTCATTATGCGACACTAAATGCTCGTGGTCGGTAATAGCAATAACAGAATATCCACGTTTTTTATATTCTTCTTTTACTTGTTCGGGCGTCCACTTGCCATCGGATAAATTTGTATGACAATGAAGATTTGCTTTAAACTGTTTTTTAGTTCCGTCTATAAAACGTTTCATAGTTGCTCTCCTTAAAACTTTTACTGGTTGATTTCTTGTTTTTCTTGCTTGTTTCTATACCTAATAAGCGCAATTACTGCCGAACAAGTACACATTACGTCGTTGATTAACGCTACTGGATAGAACTTGAAAATTCCGTTCATTACCCAAAAAATATACCAACCTAGCGCAAACTGACGCAATCTTTTTTCAGTAGGACGGCTATTGGCAATCACCGCAAACACGCCTGCAACAAGCGGGAAAATATCTTTCCACGTAGCAAAACTCAAAAGGGAAAATCCAGTCATAATTACCACGAAGAATATAACGATAGGCGTACTTGTAGCCCATTTCCATTTGTCCTTTTTTGTAAATACCGCTAACATTATTGCCGTTAGCACACATGCAACTGCGCTAGTTAAATCGCCCTGTACTAAAAAATATGCTATCCAACAAATTTGCCCTACACAACTACAAGTCAAAATTGCAACTCTTTTTTTAAACTGTACCGAACTTACTGAAAAACACATTGCGAGAATACCGATACCGTAAACTAAAACCATATACCAGTTGCCGAGTGCATTTTGCAAGGCTAAAACCAATGCATCCATTTATCTTTTACCTTTTGTCTATATTAGCTGGTATTATATCATTAACGACTATTTTAGTCAATGCGTTGTATATAATCATTACTTATATCAATTTTTTTGTTCAAAAGACAAAAAAGATGAGTGAATTTTCGCTCATCTTTTTTCTTTTTTATTTTTTATATTTTTCGGCTATCGCCTTAACACATTTTTTTGCAAGAGAAATTTCTTCTTCGGTTATAGTAACGTCGAAATCTCTAAAAGAATTATCTTCAACGTCTTTCCCCGTTAGCATTACGTACCACAACAACGCTAAGGCGTAACGGCCCAAGCCGAGACTAGCGTGAAACGTATCACGGTGAACGGTTTTAGCCCCTTCTTTTAGAAGTTCTTGAAAAACCTCGCCGGACGGAATAATAAACTCTGCGTTTATATCTTTTAACGCTTTGTCATACGCCTTTTTTATGTCGTCAAACATATCTTTTTGGTCGGTATATCCCATTTTTTCTTGTAGGAGTGAACTTCCCTGTTCGTACGCCCAAGTTTGATGTATAACTTGTTTTGCTTCGGGGGCGTATTTTTTTACGTATGCTGAAAGTTCAGTAAGATACGGTTGATAAGTGCCGTAGTCCACACTTACAGCACTGCCTTGTTGAAAGGTTACGTAGTCCCATTTACGAGAAACTAAAGCTTCTTTAATGCTAACCAAAAAACCCGAAGCGTGTCCGTTAATACACAATTCGTATTTTTTTAAGTCTGCCATAGCGTTTTTGTAGTGGGTTACTAGTTGGCAACCGCCAATATACAAGTTTACTACTGTTAAATCGGTTTTATCTGCGTGCGCTATCCCGTAAAGATAACGGTTCGCATCATAGGAAAAACTGTTACCTATGCAAAGTACGTTCATTTTTTTTCTCCATTTATAACTATTTTTCTTTTATCATTATGCACGTGTAGACGGGCATAACGAAAGTTAAATCGGTTGTGGTTTTAACAAGTTCAGCGTTATGGTCTTTATCTAGAAGATAAATATCGTATTCGGTGTTTTTGTTAAACTCTACTTTTACTTGTACGTTTTCTTTATCATCGTTATCGGAATAATGCGTAATAAGAGCCATGATTTTACCGTCTTTATCAACGCCAGCTAAAGTATACACGTCTTTAATATTATTCTCAGTACGAATTTCTTTTTCTAGCTCATAAAATTCGCCACCCCATTTAAGTGCGTAATATCCTTTTAACGGACGGTAAGTATAAAAATCGAACGCACCGTTAAACCCACTAGGACGAGTGTCGTAATACATAAGCATATCAATAGAAGATTTTTGTGCTTCACTCATAACCGAAGTCATAAAAGTTGCACCCTTTATGCCGTGAACACTTTCTAACGAATACACGAAAGACTCTCGCCAATCTCTTACGTAGTTCCACTCGTTTAATATACTTTCGGTGTTATAATATCCGTATTTATCAAGTAGTGCACGATACTTTTCGCCCTTTTCGGAAATATGATAGGGCTCGATTGCATATATGTGCCACGAGAAAAAGTCAATAGGCACTTGTCTTTTTTGCATTTCACAGAGAAAATCTTCCGCCCAGTCTAGCCTGTACGCCATAGCTGGCCCACCAATTTTTAGGTGCGGAAAACGATTTTTTAGGTGTTTTGCCACTATTTCATAAAAATCAAAAAACTGTGCTTTCGTGCCACCCCAACAGCGTTTATTAGGACTGTCGTCGGCATCTAAATCGGGTTCGTTCCAAATTTCCCAGTAAGGCATATCGTGCGTAAAACCGTTTCCCCAACCTTCCGTGTAGTGAAGAATAACGTGCTCGCAAATTCTAGCCCATTTATGAAAATCTTTAGGCGGAATAGTGCCGTGTTTCTTTATTTGGTGTTCTATGGTTTGGCCTAAACGATAAAAGGTTTTCGTGCCCGCTTCAAGCGTACATAATATCGACTCGTCCGTGCAAGCAAAATCGTAATTTTCGGGATTAGTTTCGTCAGCGTCAAAGTTAGGAAAAATCGCCTTTATGTCGTGGGCGTAAGGGCCACCGTAAATTCCCATCGCATTAGAATCGTGATTTCGTGAATACGGAATTTTAGCATCCCTGTATTCTATAAAATTGCTACGATATTGGTCGTTTGCGTGTCTTTTATGAAAAGGCCCGCCGTTCGTTGCGTTTAAAATCTTAAATTTACCGCAATCTTTTTTTAAATTAAACTTTAAAGTTTCCATAATATTCCCTACCTATAACGTATTACAAATCCTAATCTCGTAAATATTCTATAACAAACCTTCTTGCTTCATCCAATCAACTGCACGCTTCATAGTTTCTTCGGGAGTATAACGAGGTCTATATCCTAATAATTTTTTTGCTTTACCTAAATCGGGTAACATGGGTGCGTACAAGTGCCACCAAGCCACTTTAGAGGTATTAATTTCGTTGATATATCTTTCCCAAGAAATCTTTTCAATCGGTATTTCTACACCGTATATTCTTGCGTACGCACGAATAAATTCGCTAGTCGTTAACGAGTACTCTGAACCCACGTTAAAAATTTGTCCCGCCGAAGCAACACGATTCTCTACAGCAAGAAAAAACAATTCAGCTATGTCTTCAGCATCGCAAGGACCAATTAAGCACTCTGGCCCGTCGGGAATATATACTGTTTCACCAAGAGCCATTTGTTTATGAAACGCTATATCTCTACCTCCGTATTGGTCTAGCGGAATTTTACCTGGACCACAAATATTAGGGGGCATAATCGCCGTAAATACGGCTTTGCCGTTTCCTGATTCTAATAACATTATTTGTATTTCGTCAAAACGCCTTTCGTACGATTTAACAAAACACTTTTCAAAACTGATTTCCGGTGTAGGAACTATTTTAGGATATCCAAACATCCAAAGCGAGCCACACGCTATAAAGTGCGACACGGTATCAGCTAAAACGTCCCAAACAAGTTTAGCACTTCCGGGGAATTCTATAACCACGTCAAAACGTTCTTTACGAAGCACCGTCAAGCTTTCAACTTCACTTGAATTTACGGTGATAAACTTTGCTCCATTAAACGTCGTTTCATCACGTAGTTTTGTTCCACCACGAGTACCAACGTAAACGTCGTGCCCATTTTTTAATAGTTTTGGTACTAAGAAACTCCCCACGTGCCCTGTACCACCAATTACTAGTATCTTCATTTTTTTAGTCCCTTTATTTTTTTATCTAAGCTATTCCGAACGCTAGAAGCATTCTATAACCAAAAGTTCGCATGCCGTTATCTAGTAAAAGTATTGCAAACAACGAACTAACTAGGCTTAATACCAAACCAAAAGTTGCGGTTAACAACAGTTCAAAAAATATCATGCGCCTTACGGTCTTTTTTGACATACCCGAAAGCGAGTAAAGTTCAAACTCTTCACGGCGGGCACGGTAACTTATAACCACGTTATCCACCATGCCGATAACAGCGAAAAGTATCATCATGGGAAGAATAAACCATCCCGAGTTTATATATAAACTACCCACCACGAACAACCGATTAAATAACTCTTTGCAATCTACTATCGTCGTCATTTCTAGGGCTATGGCGCTTAGGAGTTGGTTTCTTAACAGTTCTTTTTCTATATTTTCTACTCCGTCCGCTAGAAGGGTGTCGTACTCTAAACCAAAATATTCGCTATTGAATATTACGACGTTAATGTTATCTTTTCTCAGCTTAGACACCTTAAATTCGTATTGACTTTCTCCTATTTGAATATAAACGATATCGCCTATTTTTAGGTTTTGTCTATCGCATATTGCTAATGGAACGAATAATTCATTTCCGGTTGGCGTGCGGTCTAAATCACAAGTATCGCTTAAGGCGTTTACGTCTGATATCGACAACATTTTTATACTCATATCGTTAATCGTCCCACTTGTCATGAGTATTGAATAAACATTTTCAACGCTGTCTAATTTTTCTATTTTTTCTCTACAAGAAGCCGTTGAGTTAGGTATAGCAAAATCGGCGTTTAACCATGACTTATAATTATTGATAACGATATCTGCCGAGTTTACTGCAGTTAATATAGTAAAAATTACGACCAAAATAACGCTTAAAAGTCTACAACTGTTTTGTAATACTCTAACTTGTTTGACGTTTTTAACTGCATAACCAAAAGAAGCAACCTTAGTTCCGTTATTTTTAATTTGTCTTTTACAAAGGATTTTATCTATGACTGAAGTTATCCACTTAAAAATTACCGGTACGCCCGTAAAAATAGTTATAAACAACAATATTTCGCTTATACAACACAAAATAAATCTAGCTTTTACAGGAAGCGTAATGGTTAAAATAAAGGTCAGCAAAAACGCAGGTAACGTATACTTATATAGAGAAATTTGTTTTTTTAGTTTTTTTGGTCTGCGTTCGGAAATTATAAACACGAACGCCGTAAACACGGATATGACAAGTGTTAAGGCAGAACTTATTACAAAGGATAAAGGGCTAAATTTTGCCGTAAAATACCTAAACCCAACCACTCTATATATAAGTTTTGAAAACGGTATAGAAAGTGCTAAACCGATAGGTGCGCCTATAAGCCAATACAGACCAATTTCTGCATACTGCAACAAATTCATTTTACTAGCTGTAGCGCCTAAAGCCTTAAACAATGCGTTTTCGCCTGTTCGTTCGTTTGAGATAATATAAAAACAGCAAAATACCACTGCCACGGAAAGCATTAGCGACAAGGCGATTAAAACGTAAACGATAGTATTCATAGGGCCTATCTCGCCATCTTGCTCCATAATATTTGCAACGTTTTGAAATGTCTTGTCTGAAAAATCAGCATCGTTTTTTAGCGCAGTTATACAGTCGTTAACAAAGCCATCTTCTAAAACGTTTACGTAAAGGGTGTTGCTCGGCTTAAAACTATCGCCTAGAGAAGATACTAGTAACGAATCGCTTGCCAATAGCCTCATTACACCCGTTACGTTTACCATTAACTCGTAACTACCCATAAACGGTATTTTGGAAATAGCCTTTATGGTATACGTTTTGTCGTAGCCTAAAACGTTTACGGTGAAAGAATCGCCAAGACCAAGATTATATTTTTCGGCAAAATCTAAAGACACTAAAGCGCTTTCGTTAACGCTTGAACTAGTTATGGGCAAATGCTCTATAAACTCAAATTCAAATACTTGTTCTACGTCGTAAAAGTCTACTGCAACGCCGAAAGCCGTTTGATTAGTTTGAGAAAAGTAGACGGGCAAATCGTATAAGCCCACTACTTTTGCTTTGTTTTCTAGTATTTCTTCGGCTTTATCCGAAAACATAAATCTTGATTTTGACGTAGCGTTTAAAGACACGGTAAAATCAGCCGTGCCGTATTCAACCACTTGTCGTTCGTCGGTTTCGCCGTTGATAAAAATCCCCACGTTTATACAAGCAGTAATTACAACCATGGCTAGCGCCAAAGTCAATATGAGTATTAGCGGTTGTATAGGTTTGCGCTTTATACTGTTTTTTAAGTGTTTGAAAAACAGTTTCATTTTACTATTAGTCCGTCCTTAAGCCTAATAATTCTATCGCCATAACAACTTACTTTTTCGCTATGAGTAACTTGTATTATAGTTGTTTTTTGTTCTTTGTTAACACGTTTTAATAGTTCCATAACCTTAACTTCCATTACGCTGTCAAGCGCTCCCGTAGGTTCATCTAGAATAACCACGCTTGGTTTATAGCAAAGCGCCCTTGCGATTGCAACACGCTGACATTGTCCACCTGAAAGTTGGCCTGGGTATTTATTTAAGAAAGGTTTAATTTCTAGTTCAGTAGTTAAAAAATCAAAATACTCTAAAGTTTCATTATTAATTTTTTTCGATAACGTTACGGGTAGCATTATATTATCTTTAGCGGTAAGCGTAGAAATAAGTTTAAACGACTGAAAGACAAAACCCATATAGGAACGCCTTTTTCCCGCCAAAGCGTCGTCGGTAAAATCAAAAGGGTTTTGACCTTCCCACAATACGTTGCCGTCGTCAGGACGTAAAAATCCGCCTATGATACTTAAAAGGGTACTTTTGCCACTACCACTAGCACCCATAATGGATACGAATTCTTTATCGGAAAAAGTAAGGTCTATGCCTTTAAGAACTTTTTCACCGTTATAACTTTTGGTAACGTTTTGTATTTGTATCATAGTTCTACCCCGTAAAAAAGCGCAGGGAAAATTCCCGCAAAATAGTTTTTAAGTGTTTTTATAAAATCGTCGCCATCTACCGAATTTTTTAGCGTAGTAACGTCGGTTTTTATAATCGTAGCGTAATAGTTTGTATATTTTACACCATAGTATTCGGTTGCGAAACCGTTATAGTAAGCAGTATCAAAATTTAACGCTGTTAGACTTTCAAAAGAACTCCAATCATCGTTAGTGAAATTAACGAAAATCTCTCTTATAAATAAATCCTTTTCTCCCTGTCTTAAATAATTTGCGTGATTTTCGCTAAACTTTTTTTGAGTTTTATTAAACAAACTAATAAAGTCGTTCATTTTGTTTGCGACTAAATTTAAGTCCCCATTTGCCGAAAATTTTTCTATAAGCTGAGAAAGGTATACGTCTGAAATGGAAAATTTAGTTATCATTGATAAAACTAGTTTCCAGCCTTTTACCGACATGTTTATACTAGAAAAATCGGGGGTTTTTAGCATTAACGCTATCTCGGACGTAGTGAGATTTTTGATTGCCGAAGTAGATTCAGCGCCACCTAACACCAATTCGCCTAAAAAATACGCTAGCTTTATAGTGGGAATAAAATTAGATAAAGTGATTTCTTCAGTAAGAGTTTTTCTGTCAGCCAATGCTTTTTCTGCATCGTCCAATTTGTATTTCCAACCGTAGTCCTGGTATTCCTTAAGATTTTTTTCGTATAAATATCCGTAATAATAATCGCTAAAATTATAAATTATGGTAGCCGTTGCATCAATGCTAAACGACGACGATAAAAGTCCTAAAAACTTTCTTAAATTAGTTATGTCTTGAGCGCTTGTAGTACCTGACTGAACGCTAGAAAATGCGCTAGCGTAGTTTTGGCTATTATTTTCAATATTTTCAAAAACTGATGTGTAAGCTTTTTCCGTTAGTCCTTGGTTTTCGGTAATTTTTGAAATTTCGTTAGCGTGGGCAGATAATAAGTTTAACGTGTTAGCCGATACGTTAGAGTTAATGCTTGCTTTATAGATATCAATTAAAAGTTGTTTTATAGTTTCCGTTGCGTAGGTTTTAGTTTGGTTTGAATATGGTGCTACGTTTTGGTTTTCTAGTGGTATACCCTTGTGTGGTGGGTTAGAATTATTATTGCAACCTAAAAAAACGGTGCTAGACACCGTTAACACTAAGATAGCAAATATAACGCATAGCGTTTTTTTGAAATTTTTAATAATTCCCACAAAACACCTTATAATTTTACTGTAGTTAAGTATATTGTATCATACTAATAACGTAATTTCAATAAAATTTTATTTATACGCTTAAAATAAAATATCCCCGAAGACTTTTGTCTTCGGGGATAAGTTTTGATTGTTAGTTTTTAACTAGTTAGCCCAATCTACATATCCATTAAGTTCTTTACCATATAAACCAAAGAAAGTATCTTTAATAGTTTCTCTCGAATCGGTATCGGCTAAAAGATATACACATTCAACGTTTACAAACGTTAGGTCGATATATCCATGATAACTAAATAGTACCATATTACCAGTGCCTACCGTATCGTAAATAGCACTTTCAAACGTATTAGTGCTATCAGTAACAATAACTTCAGAACCGTTAATACCGTAAACGATTAGGTTGTAACCGTTAAGGTCGATAGAGTAACCTGCAAGGTCAATCTCAATGTTCTCAGCGTAGAGATAAACGTCTCTATCTAATACCCAATCATCAGTGAGCCAAATTTTTAGGTCTTCAAACTTTTCGCAATGTACACAATACCAACCGTGATATCTACCACTAGCGTTTAACGAAGTACTTGTAAATCCTTTAGTTTCTTCGATATCAAAATCATAGTAGGTATCTAAGTCGGCTTCTGCTGTATATCCGCCACTATGATAATGGTCAGTCCAACTACCAAGTTGTTTATCGCAAATTAAACAAACGGTGGTAGATTTTACACCTTCTTCAGTACAGCTTACAGTTTCACTTCTAACAGAATGAATGTAATCGTGTTTATCGGAATCTGTTGAACCAATGTAATTACCTGCCTTGTCGTAAACGTACCAAGTAATTTCACAAGTTTGAACGTCGTAGTAACCTACTTTAGCGCCACAATTTTCATAATCTTTACGAGAATAGATTTCAACGTAAACTACGTCGCTGTAAGTATGTTCAGAACCGTCGGCATGGTCAACATATTGCTTTTCTATAATGAATTCAACACGTAAATCCATAGTACCGTCAGCGTAAATATTACCTTCGGGTAATACACCAATAGCCTTTTCAGGGAAAGAAGTATAATCATCTGATACTTTACCTATGTAGGGAGCAACTAACTTCTTGAACAAACGTAAATCCCAATCGCTAGAAGGATTATCATTTCTATTTATATAAGCGTATTCAAATTCACCGTCTTCAAAATATAACTCAACGTCAAGGTCGCCGTTCTCATATTTATTTGGTGCAACCTTGTAAGCCGTAGTTGCGCTTAATTCAACGTAATTAACTTCTTTACAATGCGGGCATCCTCCAATAGATACGCTTCCTAACCATAAATCTTCTACTTTAATAAGGTCTTCACTAAATACTAAACGTAAATAATCTAAATATTTAGCGTCGTCTTCGGTTATTGCTTCGTCATCGTCGTAGTACACGGTTTCGATAGTAGACCATCTACTCAAGCATTCGTCGTATTTGTAAGTGAGTTTGTATTCAAACGGTTCATAATCGGTTTCACCGGTTACTTCGTTAAATTGACCTTGATACGTTAAAACGTCGTGATTTATAGCGTAGCAATGATTTGAAGCTTCGTTATAGCAGTAGATGGTGTATTCCATTTTTTCCAAACCACACCAATGACATACGTATCTGCTTGCTGAAACTGATAAGAAATCTTCTTCAACAAAACCTTCTACGTTAAGAGCTTTAACTGCATCTATAGAGCTATCGAAGTTTTCAATGGGTGCCCAACTGAGATAACAATTGTGATAGTTCAATCCATGGTCTTCATCGCCACAACAAATACACGTATTTTTGTAAGCTTCTACTTCGCCACAAAGGGTTTCGCCTATGAACTCATACTCATTTATGTAAACACAATCGTAGTAAGTATAAGTTTCAGCATCGCCACAATCTTTACAAGTAAAGGTTGCTTTGTAACCGTCTTCACAAGTTTCACCTAGTTTTTCAATGGTTATTTCATCGTCATGAACACCTTCTTCCATACGGCGGATTTCACCGGTAACTAGATTTGCATTAATACGGATATCTATTTGTCTTGAAACGTAAGTGGGTTCGTCGTATTGGGGTCTACCTTCTTCGTCGTATTCGTTTACACTCGCCTCAGCAAGAACTGTTACTGCAACAGAAATCCAATCTTTACAAATATCACTAACCGTGATTACACCGTTAGGAACACAACCGTCTACGATAGGAATAAGTGAAACGTATTCAGTATATCTACCGATGCCGTATTCAACTTTTTCTTTAATTTCTAGGTACTTGCCATTTCCGTCTTCAGCATCCTTACATTCAAATGCTAGTATGCCACCATCAGTATAAATTTCGTCTTCGTAATCTACTTTAACGCTTTCAATCTTGCTTACTAATTCGGTAACAGTTTCTTCTAGTTCGCCTTCAAATTCTTCAGACTTAGTGAAATCGATAGTTACGTCAAAGTCAGCATCGATATAAGACTTAACAGTGTTTATGATAATTCCTTCAACACTTTCAGGGTCTAACATTACTAAGTATTTATCAACGTCAACGTCTACGTCAACTTTTTCGGTTTCGCCGTTTTCGCCTTTGGTAACATCAAATTCTACGATACCGTCGAATACCACGGTTCCTTCTGTATCTTCAATAGAAGTACTGAACATATCGCCAACCATAGAAACTAACGCTTCAAAGTAAACGGTTTCAGTGGTTTCTTCTTGAGTAAAGCCAATGATATATTCCATTTTTTGAGTTATTTCAGTACCTTCAGCTTCAGTTGTTGAAACCATAGTAATTTTGTATTTACCGTCGGAAAGCGTTTCTACTTTAACGTCGGTAGCGATTTTGTTTTCGCCTACAACAACTTCTAACTTAGTATTGTAATCTGTTGCGTCTACGCCTTTATAACTTAAGGTTGCAACCTTATTAAGCATTACGTATACGTCAGCAACAGTGAATCCTTCTTCATCAGTACCAACAACTACTTTACCCATTTCAACTGATTCAGTGCCTTCGCCTGCAGTTAAAATAGCAGAAACGGTCTTATCTTCGCTATTAGCATCAAAGGTTAAGTTGTAACCCATTGCAGTAGTAACACTGCCGTTGATGATGGTTGCAAGGTCGGTAATATCCCAACTTGCAACAACTTCAGCAAATAATTCGTCAGCTACTTCTATTACTGCATTAAAGTCGAAAGTTTCGCCTTCGAACGCCATACCAAGACTATACATTTCTACGTATTCGTAAATTGATGAATCGTATTTATAAAGCACTGCTTCAACAACTGAATCTTCGGTTACGTAGTTGAGTATCAACTTATATCCCATAGCTTGAACAGTTGCAAGCTTACCGGTTTCGGTATTTTCAAGTTTAATTTCAGCAAATAAGTTTTCACCCATTAGAACGCTGATAGTACCGGTTTGGTCAGCTTCAGAAACGTCTGCTTCTACAGTATAACCTAATACGCTTAAGATACCGTCGAACGCAAGTAAGCCGTCTTCGTCAATAGCGTAATTCAAGCCAATCTTAATTAACTCTTCAATTTCGAATAAATATTTATAATCTTCGCCGTTATGAGTTAAGGTTGCAGTGTAAACTGCTTCGTATAGTTCAGTTTGTTCGTTATATACGCTTAAAGTAGCTAAACCTTCTTTAGTTTCGGGGGTGTAATCTACTTTTAATTCGTAAAGTCCGTAGTAACCTACCATAGTATATACGCCTTCAGTAACGTTGTATACTACTGAAATTCCGTCAGGAAGTTCGCCGTAAACTGAAGTGATAGCGCCTTCAGCGTCAACTAGTACTTGAACGGTTACCATTTCGTTTGCCATTGCATACAAGCCCTTAAGCGATGCACTTAAAGCAAATGTGTCTTCAGCATAAATGGGGCCGTTTTCGTCTTCGCCAATTACAGGTTTGTATTCCATATCTTTATATACTAATACATTAAATAATTGGTCGATTGTTAAAGTCTTAACTTGCTCAGCGTAACCGTCTACCATCGTTTCGAACATTTCAATCATTTGTTCTTTGGTCATAGGACCTGGGGTAACGCCACCACCTATAACATCATCATTTATCGTGTCTACCGACATTTTGTCAATAAATTCCTTATCGCCAACAACTCCGCCGATAGGACCGTCTACAACACCACCGTTAGGACCTTCTCCGCCTATAGTGCCACCGCTAGGACCAGCAGTTCCGGTCATAGACATTATAATATCTATAATGGTTAATTCGTAGTTTTCTTCGAGTTTTTCTTGGATGCTAATTTCAACACCAGCAACCATTTCAATATAGGTTTCAATTAATGCGAACGTATAATCAACGTCAAACTTGTATTCTTCAGCAAGAGCAATCGCCGAATCAGCAATTTCTTTTACCGTAAGAGTGGGAACAGATTTGAGTTTTTCTACTATAGTATCAACCGTGCCTTCGCCGTATTCTTCTTCGATAACTTCAGCAAGAGTCTTTTCTGCAAAAGTATCGGTTATAGTTGCTAGGCCGTTAACGTCTAGAGTGTAAAGTGTACCCGAACCGTCTTGTAATTCTTCTTCTGCGATTAGATATTCGTCGAAGAATTCAACAAATAGTGCACTTGCGTCAACGTCTTCCTTGCTTGCTAATGCTTTCTTAACAGCTTCTACGAAAGGAGCGTAGTTATCAAAAGCCGTTTCGCTAAACGTGTAAAGTTCGATTGCAGTGTAAATAGTTTCTACCGTGATTGCGCCGTTAGTAGATTGACTTAATAATTGGTCTAACGCTTTTAATCCTATGGTAGAACCAAATTCACCATTGTTATTTACGTCTACGTAAACGATGCCTTCGTTAACGTAAACGTCAAACGAAACTACCTTTTCTTCTGCATTTTCATCAACGAAAGTTTTAATATCTCCTTCGCCAGTGAAAACGTTTTCGGTAAGAACAACTTCAAATTGTATAAAGCCATAAGGTTCGCCGTCTTTAATGCTTATAGATGCTTTAGCTACGTTGATTGCAACTTCGTTTCTAAAGCCATCACCATACGCATAATCCGTGCTTTCTTTATAAACGGTAATCTTTGAACCTTCACCAACTACTAGACTCATATCAGAATCGCCTACAAGTAAGCAAATTAATTGGTATAGCGAATCAGATTGAAGTTCTAATGCGGGAATCTTTGTTTCATAGCTATTACCACAAACTGAACAGGTGTGCTTCTTTATACCCGTTGCAATTTGGCTAGGTAATTGAACGATAGATTCTTCATAAGCGTGAGGTTTAGTGGGAACGTTTACAGTATAACTATCTTCACAACCGTCTTCAGAACACTTATAAACCTTGTAACCAGCTTCGGTACAAGTAGCCACTTTTTCGTCTATTACAACGTAAGTATGTACTTTTTCTAAAATAGTGGCATCTTCAACTACTTCCTGCTTAACGTCTTGAGGAATTTCAACTTTACTTGCAACTTCGCTAGAAACTAAAACGTTTTGAATAGCATCTGCATTTTCAGTTTCTAAAACGGTGTCTTCAGCACTAACTACTACACGACCTGCAGTTGCATGGTCGCCACTAACTGAAACTTTTGTTCCGGTAGCGGAAGCGCCTACTACTACGTTTGAAACAACACCTTGAACGTCAAGAGTGGTTTTTGCTTTTAAGTCTACGTTATCAACAACTGCGGTGGGCGCAATGCTGATTTCTGCCGATTCAGTTTCGCTGGTTGCTTCGGCTGTAACGCTTACTTTTTTAACTTCGCCGGTAACTGCTACTTTAGCTACGGCTTTAACTTCTACGTCTTCAACAGTACCTGCAATATTTACGTCAGCTTTTGCTTGAATTGCAAGACTAGTAACTTTCGCTGTGGGCGAAATAACTACCTTAGCACCGGCTGCTGACTGACTAACGCTAAGTTTACCGAGTTTGGTGCCTTCGCCTGCTTCTAAACTACCGTTACCTGCAAGCGAAATGTCAGCCATTTCAGAATAACTTATTTGAATATGCGTATCAGATTTAACAGTACCTTTACCGCTACTCGTTACGTTAGAAAAACGAATCGTTTGGCTTGCAGCCTCTAATTCGTAGTCTACAGTCTCAGCGATGACTGCAGTATCAAATTCAATATCGCCGTTTGGTACTGAAATATCAAGAACACCGTTTTTAACAGTACCATTCTTGATTGTTACCAATGCGCCTTCGGTTTCCGATGCGATTTTTAGCGTGAAACCGTTAAGGTCTAACGCATAACCACCTAAATCCATCGTAACCGGCTTGTTGAGAGTAACGACTTTGTCAGAACCGTTTGTCGCTTTTACGTCATCATTAGAAAGAACGTATTCTTGTGTCAAAGTGTATGTATCTGTAAAAACGCATTGCGCCCCACGACGTTCAGTGCAAGAATAAAGAAGTTCAATTTTAGAGCAAACGAAACTTTTGAGGCTGAGTTGTGGCTACTAAACGACACGCAACAAGCGGTTA
>JAFVOW010000103.1 GCA_017505625.1 Clostridia bacterium
AGAAAGACTTAAATTATATTCGGCTTCTTCCATGTGAACGCCGCTTAATTCGTGATAATCATAATTTACGCCTAGATAATCGCGGACTGTTCCTTTCGTTTCATAATCTATATAAGTATGTATTTGCTTTCCCGTAAAACCTTTAGGGATAGTTAAACCCTCGTCGAATTCATCGAAGATCAAGTCGATTTTATCTAAATCTATAACGTGAACGTTTTTATCCTTATCGACGGTATAACGAATTTTATGTTTATCTAGTAGATAAGGCACGGCGTTAGATTTATTTATCCCCGATACCGTTAAAACTAGCTTGTCATTTTCAAGATATAAATAACGTTTAGCGCCGAGATATTTAAACTTTTGATATGTTCCCTCGTATTCGAAAGCGCCGATTAATTTAATAACGTTTTTAATCGTCTTCGGCACGCATTTATTAAAGTCAATATTTTGTATTTGCATAACCTTTTTTAAGCGATTTAAGAGGCGTTTATTATATGCTTTGAAATAATCTATATGTTTTTCTAAATTAACGAATTTAACGCTATCAGTATCACTGTATCGGTAATCTTCGCCGAGTTCTAAAATAGCGTTCCAAATAATTTTACGTGCGTGTGCTGTTACAAATACGCCCCACGGATAAAATAAGAATCGTTTTTTATCTTTATTATATTTTTCGATGACTTTTTCGTAATCTGGCGCGGTGTGATTCCATGATTCGCTATTTTCTAGATCGTAATTTTCGTAAACGATTTCTTCGCGGCAAATATCGGTTACTGTCATACCGTAACAGCCGTTAACATTTTCTTTATTTTGTTGATATTCTAATATTTGACTTTCTACCCCTTTTAAAGTGGTTTTCTTTTCGTATAAGTCTAGAATAGCTAATACAAAGTCATGCGGTAAGAACCCGCATTTATAGCGGCGGAAATTTCGAATCGTTAAGCGTTCCCAGTGATAAGTTTTATGGATAATCTCGAAATCGATATTAGTTAAAAGAATCGTAATTTTATCCGCTTTAACTAAACGTCCATTATCAGCGACGATATTTTCTTTTTCGATACATTTACTTACGCTTATATAATGTTCGTAAATAAAGGTTTCATCGATATTATAAAAAGTCGCTGTAAATATGGATAAATAGTTCTTTAAATTGTTTTCGAATTCTTCTTTACTTTTGATATTCAAATATTCGCCTTTAGACATAGGGAAATATTGCGATACCATAACGTAAGGATAGGCGCTAGCTTCATCGAAAGAAGAAACGTTATAACAGAGTTCTTTTACGTGGTAGTGGTTACCGTGCGTAAAACCTCCCATAAATGTCTGTCTTAAGTGTTCGTATTCTAAAACGCTATTAATCGTTAATCGATTCATTAATTTGCGATAGCGGTAATATTTAGGATCATATTTACGATGATTTTTACTCTGGTATAAACAAGCGTTTCGACAATATGTTCGAACTTTCCCCGTTTTTGTAAGTGGTATTTTTGCGATATTTCCATTATCTTCGATTTCTTCCGCAATATAAGCGAGTAGAACTAACGCGTCATATTTGATATAATTAATTTCTTTAGGTGTTAAAGGTGTAATCGGTGTTCTTATTTGGTTATAGTCTAGGTCGCCGACTTGCTTTTTAACGTTATGTCGTGTTAAGTGATCGCCGACTTTCGCTAAAGAATAACCCGATAATTTATAACTACAGCGAAACTCGATACCGATTTCGCTTATCGCTTGGATAGGTTCGCGCATATCTAAAGCAAAAACGCGGCTAAATTCTAGGTATGGACGGAAGAACTGAAAGTCATAACCGAGATTATGAACGTAACATATTATTCGACGATCGTATTTATTAGAAGCGCCGAGATTCAGCGTTTCGTTAACTGTATTTGTTAAATCTATAAATTCTTCCCATGTTCGCCCCATGATAACGTATTCGCCGATTCCAAATATCCACGCATACATTAACGCGCGTTTATTTTCTGGACGGACGATAAAATTATCGTAGAACGATGAAGCTTCAATATCGAAACAGCACGGGATATTATAATATTCTATTTTTTTATTCGTGCGTATGGTTTTAGTTTCTCTAACAGTTTCTAGATAATTGATAAAGTCAGTTTTATTAACCGAATATATCGGTATTGAATTCGTCAAGTTCGAAACCTTCTTCGTCTTCGCTTAAAAATTTATCCATTAACTGTTTAGCCGCTTCGTAACCCTCCGTAATTGCAGTTTTAATTAAGATTTCTGCGTCATCGTTTTTAATATATTTTCGTGCTTTAACTATGTCGACGATAGCTTGTAAAACTTTCGGCGAACCAGATAATACTTTATTAGGGGCTCCCATGCCGTAAAGTTCCTCTGCTTTCGCCATAAGACGACCGATTCTTTTAGCTTGGCGGTCAGTAATTCGTAATTGACTATTACCTAACGTTTTTCTAATTGTGTCTTTATACTGTTCGGCTTTAGCGTCAATAGCTTTTGCTTTACTTGTTTTCTTTAATAAGGTTTCGCGCGCCTTATTAGCCGATTTCATTAACTTATTACGGACGTTAATTTTAATCGTTTTACCGCCTTTAGTGGTTTTAGTTCTATTCTTTGGTATTTTATAAGCGGTCATACCCTTTTTCTCTTGGGTGGATAGTTTAGAACTGCTTAATCGTCCAGATTCTTTAAGGCGCTTAATACGGCGATTAACGTTTTTAATAAAACGCTTTTCTACGTATTGCATTTCTTCCTCGTTAAGCTTTGATAAATCGACGTCTAACAAGTCTTCAAGTTTCATGTTTTGTAAAGTTTTTAGATCCATGATTTAGACCTCCTTAATTTTAAAAATACGGTAGCAATATTATTTTATATCACTACCGTAATTTTGACCGTAAAATTTTATTAGTTTTCTTCGTCGATGACGTCGTCGTTTTCTAAATCGATATCGACGTCGTCGGTTTCTTTTTCGTCTTCTAAACAGAATTCGACGGTAGATTCGCTTAATCTTGGTTCGAATTTAGCGACCTTTTTAACGTAGATACTTGGGTATCTGTCTTTTCCGTCATCGGTTTTAGTAATAGCCCATTGATAAGGAATTTCGATATCTTTATCTTCGACAGATAATAGACCTCTAATAAAGTCTTTTGTATCGATTCCTTCGGCGAAACGAACGGATAAACTTTTCTTTTGTTTACCTTTATTTTCTTCGCCTTTAACTTGGATCATGACGCGAGTAAAGAATTTTCTAA
Source organism: Clostridia bacterium (assembly GCA_017505625.1). Classification (GTDB taxonomy): domain Bacteria; phylum Bacillota; class Clostridia; order Christensenellales; family Borkfalkiaceae; genus UBA1259. Next base: position 3,237 of record JAFVOW010000103.1, read on the forward strand.
ATTTCTTTTTACCGTCTTTTGTTTTTTGTTGCTTTGACATTAATAGTAATTGTTTCACTGTTCTAGACCTCCGTATATTCTCTGCAACTGTATATTACTGAATAATCAGTTAATACCTTTTTCGATTCTCGCATACCGCGATAATTCGATGAATAGCGTTTACATACTTTAAAGCGCTTTGTTCTTCTGGGTGTGTCGCTAGTAACTTGCTAGCTTCTTCTAAAGCTTTGTTTAATTCCTCTTTAAGAGGACTAATTACAATAGGCATTAAAGTCTAAACCTCCTTTCTAAAAATCTCGTATCTTCTGGATCATCGCAAGAATAACTAATAACGATATTTCCTTTCGCTTGCATTGAATACATGAAGCGAAGCGCGGTTATAACGTTAGCGAATTCTTTAGTTTCGGTTTTATTATATTTACTAAAGTGAACTGTAACGTTTACCATTTTCGATAATCCTTTCCCATGACGTTACGTTAACGATTAATTTATGATCGCTTGTATACGTCATGATTCTAACTTTATCGATATCGACGTCTTTAAACCTCTTTATTATTTGATTCATTTTAAGCGTGAAATACCGCCACTTAATAATAAATCTTCCTTGCCCGTAACTTTTATTAAAATATTTAATATAGAGGTATATAGGACTTTCGATAATCGAACAGTAGTCTTTATTAGTTAATCTTATTGTCGCCATAATTTAATATTTTATCTTCGTTAATTTCTTCTACGATCTCACACGATAAATTAATTAATAATGTTTTATTATTCGCTTTAGGTTCGAAATAAACGGTAATAATAGGGTTTTCGATATAAGCGCCTATATTTGCTCTACCTTGTTGAATAATACTACCTAAACGTAAATACGCTCTTGCTAGCATGGTATTTTTAAATACGGCTTTTCCTAATTCGTTAATAGTGTTATTGATACCGAAAAAATTTAAAGGGACTTTAGATATTTCTACCTCGCTATTAAGATTTAATACGCAATTTAATTTTTTCATTTAAATATATCTCCTTTTAGTGTTAGTTTTATTCCGCATTTTTCAGCGAACTTAACGGCTTTGCTTTTATGAACGCCGACGATCAGTAATTCGTCAGCTTGCTTCTTCTGGTTAGACATAGCCCATTTATGCGGCGGTATCGCAAATAAGAAATAAAAGTTACCGTCTTGATTTACGGAAATACCGATAAGATTAGTTCCGTCTTCTTGGGGGATAGGTTCATTAAAAATCATAATCGTTAAACTCTTTTCTTACGCCTAAGCGTTTTAATAATGTATTAATTTCTTTCATACCGACAGCGACGATAGCGTTACTATAATAAACGGCGATTTTATGTTTACTACCATAAAAAGATAAATAATAAATTGGATCATCGCTTCG
>JAFVOW010000104.1 GCA_017505625.1 Clostridia bacterium
CAATTGTTTACAACACTCACGGTTATGAGAATTTAGACGTTTTAACTGAGTTAGATAAATACGTTGACGTATATTTGCCCGACTTAAAATTCTTCTCCCCCGACGTTTCGTTTAGATACACGGGTAAAAAAAATTATTTCGACGTTGCTTATAATTCTATAAAATTTATGGCTGAAAAACCGTTATTATTAAATTCGGATGGCATGATTAAAAGTGGTACTGTTGTAAGGCATTTGGTTTTACCCCTAAACGTTACGGATAGTAAAAAAATTATAGACGCTTTATACGAAATAAAAGACAAAATTTATCTTAACGTTATGAGTCAATACACCCCTTTTGGTGAAATAGATAAATTTTTTGAACTTCAAAGAAAACTCACAAAACGTGAATACGACACGGTTATTGATTACGCATTGTCGTGTGGGTTTACTAATCTTTTATACCAAAAACAAGTTAGCGCTGATACTGAGTATATTCCTAAGTGGGATTTTTAAGGTGATTTATGTTTAATTTTTTTATCAACGACCAAGCGATAAACGGTCAATATCAAATAGTAGGAAAAGATTTTAACCATATTAAAAACGTGTTAAGATTAAAAATTAACGACCAAATTTTAGTAAGCGACGGAGAAACTTCTAATCTTTGCGAAATTAAGGAGTTTTTAGCTGATACAGTTATTGTTAGCGTTATAGAGTACGGTTATCAAGACACCGAACTACCCGTTAAAATTTATCTTTTTCAGGGACTTCCCAAAAGCGATAAAATGGAGCTTATTATTCAAAAAGCCGTTGAACTTGGCGTTTATGAGATAATACCCGTTCAAATGAAACGTTGTATTGCTAAACTAGATAAGCCCGATGCAAAAACAAAACGATGGCAAGCAATTTCCGAAAGTGCGGGAAAGCAATGCAAACGCAACCTTATACCAAAAGTTCATGACGCAGTTAGTTTTAATACTGCAATCGATATGCTTAAAGGTTTAGATTTAGCGTGTGCACCTTACGAAAACGCTAACGGTATGAACGATACAACGAATTTTTTATCTAAAATAAAAAAGCAAGCAAGTATTGGTATTTTGATAGGCCCTGAAGGTGGTTTTGACGATTCTGAGATTGAAAAACTTAAAAGTCTTGGTATTCCTACCCTATCGTTAGGAAAAAGAATTTTACGTACCGAAACGGCTTCTATCACAGCGCTATCTATGATTATGTTATTTTCGGAAATCAAACTATAAAAACAAAAAAGAGTAAACACAAATCGTGTTTACTCTTTTTTATGTGTTAATTGATTATTTAATTAGATAAGTTTCAAATTTTTGAGTGTTTGAATTATATCCATTTACAACGTAATTACCATCTTTAGTTATATATGACGTATAAAGGCTTGCTTCAGTAGTAAATAGTATGTTGGAATTTTCAGTAATTACGGTAATCTTACCTGTTTCATAGTTCATTAACGATATAACGTTTTTGTACGCCGAACTTACGGTATCAATAACGCCGTCGGCTATAGACCTAAACTCTCCGTTAGCGAATAAGAAATAACTCTTTGTATTTGATATCGTTTTAGTAAACAAGAACGAGTTTTGTAGATAATACGAATTTATAATTTCGTATTCATTACAAGAAGCTAAGGCATTTAGGCTAAAATCAAATATCGTGCCGTTTATTATTATATATTTATTGTTGATATAGTCGTAAGACGTTACATCGCCTATCACTCTACCGTTACCGTCTAAAAGAAGAATTTGGTCTAGACTGTTTTTGATAATATATCTATCCTTTGCAACGGGCGTTGGAACGTTATAATGTATTTTTGAACTTGGTTCAACGGGTTTTTGCCCTACGAATAAATCGTTATAATAATTTTTAACCTTTCCGTTATTTTTTAGAGATACTAGTTTATTAGTATAATCTATTTGTTTGTCGCTAATTTCACAAATAACGGCTAAGTTATATATATCACTTTCTAAATACTCAAAATTTAACTGATTTTCTTCTGAATAAAGTGTGTTCCTTGATACAAGGTGAGAAATATAATGTTTCAAATTAACGTCGTCAAATTCCAATGAATCAACGTCGATTATATAACTTTCTAAAATGATAGGAACAGCCGAAAGAACAAAACTATAATCTTCTTCTAGTAAAGACGTCGCATATTGGTACTGAAATAATACGTTTCCGTTATCTAAAATAGAATAAGTTACGTTATTTGCAAAAGTGGGGGCAGTATAATCGAGTCTAAGAGTTAGATTCTTATCGAAAATACGGATATTGCCTTCATTTATACAGTAGTAATTATCTCCATTTTTAGCAGTAAATTCGGGTATTACTGAAGAATCAAAAAATCTTGCGACTAAACTGTATACATCATCTCTATCTAATCTATAAAAATCGTTACCAATTTTTACTAAATCTAAATTTACTGTGGGAATTAAGAAATTTATAACGTTTATGTCGGTAGTTACGGCGTCTTTAATAAATACACCGTTTAAATCACGGATTATAATTTTATATTGACTAGTTTGATTTTCATCTACCCAATTAAATATCGAATAAACTACTCCCTGTTCCCCACATTTAACAAATCCTAAATCATTATGGTATGAAGTGGGATATGATTCAGTTAGAAGAACTAATTTTTTAGCGCTATCATAGTAGGTCCAAACGTTGTCGTTTTCAACAACTTTTTTAAACAATAAAAGATTATCAAAACAACCCACTAATTGACCGTCGTTGTCTATTCTTTCGTAGGTGGTATAGGCTTTATCTTTTTTATACGTTTTTTCCACCTTAGAAGTATCGTAAAACTTTGAAACTTCTACAACGCCACAACCAGAAATGAGCCCTAACATTAATACAAGTGCCAAAATTATTGATATAATTTTAATTTTTCTCATATAAATCTCCTTGTTTTTGAATTATATCACATATTCAAACCGTTTGCAAGAATTAAATACAACTAAAGGTAAGCAAATTTGCTTACCTTTGTCTTTTGTTTATAATTTTTCTGTTTTAATAATTTTATAACCCTTTTTAACACGTCTTTCTTTTCTTGACTGAATTTTACCGTTTGTGTTAAAAATTACCGTTCTATATTTTATCAATGCTATTGCAACTAAAAGTACGACGATTAAGCTAACTGTTATTATGATTGTGGTATTAGATAAAGTGATTAGTTTTACTCTATTCCACATAGCGTTAATTTTAGATAAGTCGTCAGGACCAAAATTATCCATAATTGCACAACGGTTAATTGTTTCGGCATCGGCGTACTGTGCATAAAGTCCACGCCCCATTTCGGTAGAATATACTACGTACTCGTCGTTTTCCGCCGTCGGATCAAAGAAATATTTAAGGTCGGTTTTATATACTTCCCAAATTTCATCGTCAACTCTAGTACCGTCTATAATTTTATACGTTTGAAGATAAACTTCTTCGCCGTAGACTAGTTCTCCGTAAAGGTCTACATCTATTTGAGAATAATACTCGCCGTTAAGCAAGCCGTATTCTTCCTTTTCTTCTTCGTCTAGTTCGTCGTACTCTTCTTGGCTTATCACAAGGCTTTCAGCCGTAAAACAATCGTTTACGTATTCGAACACTTCTTCGCCAGCAATAACGCTAGTATAACCAATATAGTCCATATTTAGTACGGCACTTTCTGGTGAACAAATATAGTCTAAAAATTCTACACAGTCTTGCTCTTTTTGTCCTTGTGTATTTTTGGTCATTACAAAACCGTCAAACCACACGTTAGAACCTTCGTTTGGTACTGCATAGCCTAAGGTTACACCAGCCGTGTCTCCTTCGTCTATTGCGGCAACTGCGTCTCCACTCCACGCAAAGTTAACGTCTATTTTGCCCGTTACTATATCGTTTTTACCACTGTCAACTTCAAATCCGTATAGATTTTGTCTTGCGTTTTGTAAAAACTGTTCTACTTTTTCAATAGTTTGGTCGTCCCTTCTATTAAAAATTTCCGTAAGTTTTTGGTTGTATTCTTTAGATAAAGGGTCTAGTGAAGTTTTTAATGCTTCTAATTCTTCTTCGTAAACTGCACCAACAGCCATTATATAGGTATCTCTTACACTATCTTTAATGGTTACTTTATTTTTAAGTAACGGTGCGCCGATTACGCTCCAAGAATCAAGGTCTTCCTTTGTAATTGTTTCGGTATTATACACGAAACCCATAGTTCCCCACATATATCCACAAGCATACGTCTTATTATCTTCAGTATAAAAACCTAAATCTTCAAAAACACCGTCGATATAACTTGAAACGTTTTCTTTATAACTTTCGGGTATAGTATAAGGCTTAATTAAGTCCTCGTCTTGCATTTTTAGTATCATATACTCAGACGGACAAAGAAGGTTGCATGCGTTGGGGTCTTTTATGACTTCGTTATACATTTCTTCGTTGCCGGCAAAAGTATAGTAGTTTACCGTTATACCCGTTTCTTCCTTAAAAGTATCTAGCAAACTCTCGTCGATATAGTCTTCCCAAGAAAATACCGTAATCTCTCTATTTTCAGCGTGAGTTATTATTGGCGATACCACGTTAAACGCACTTATAACAAGAGTAACAACTAAAAATGCTAAAAGTATTTTTTGTTTAATGTTTAGGGCTTTTTTCATACTCTTTGCTCCTTTGCTTTGCGATTAGCCCTAAGATTAATAATTATTACCACCGTTAACGTTGCCAAGAATATTATTGTAGTAAGTGCTCTGTAAATCGGTACTTTTTCGCTTGCTTTTTCGGTAGTTAAGGCTATTGCTTTATAAACTGCCGTACTTACCGTATCGTATCCTAAAGGCGAAAGTGTAGCAGTAATTATATAATCGTCAAGCGACAAGGTTATGGCTAGCATAAAACCCGTAAATATTCCCGGTAAAATTTCGGGTAGTATAACCTTAAACAACGCCTGCATAGGTGTTGCACCTAAATCTAGTGCCGCTTCGTAAAGTGATGAATCCATTTGTTTTAATTTAGGTGTTACAGATAGCACTACGAAAGGTGCTGAAAGTAAAATATGCCCAATGTATAGTCCAACGATAGAACGGTGGTCGAGGCTTAGTAGCATAAATAACATTACTAGCGCACAGGCAGTTACTACTTCAGAGTTAACTACGGGAATTTGCGACATTCCTTTAACAGTTTTACCAAGTCTTCCTTTGCTGTAGAAGATACCAATAGCACCAAGTGTTCCGAGAATAGTAGCAATAACGGCTGAAACAACTGCAAGAAGTACGGTATTAAACACGACGTCTTTTATTTCGCCGAGTTTAACGTACCACTTAAAACTAAAACCTTCCCAAGCGCCAATGAGTTTACCACTATTGAACGAGCACAATACTAATATAAAAATCGGTATATAAATAAACGCTAGAATTAAAAATATATATCCACGGGAAATGAACTTTCTTATCATAGATTCGTCCCCCTTACGTTTTCATTCTTAAATCCGCCTGTTAATAACATAGTTAAGAACATTATAACAAGCATTACGAGCGATATTGTTGCACCGCCGTTTACGTTAGTAAGCGTGCCGTTTTCGCCTAAGAAACACCAAGCGATGAGTTTGCCGATAACTGAAAACCCTTCACTACCACTGAACGTGTCTGTTATAACGTAACAACTCATTACGGGCAAGAACACCATCATCGCACCACTTATAATTCCCGGCATAGACAAAGGTAAGGTTACAGATGTAAACACTTTTACTCTGCCAGCACCAAGGTCAAGAGCCGCTTCTTCTAAACTCTTATCCATTTTAATAAGTGTTGAATATATCGGCATTACCATAAACGGCAAAAAGTCGTACACTAAACCTATAATGTTGGCCATGTTACCTAGGGGTATACCGATAAGGTTTAATAGTTCTTTCATTGCCATTGCCCTTAAAACGAAGTTTATCCACATAGGCGTAATAAACAAAAGTAATAGTATAAACGCCACTTTTTGTTTCATTTTAGACAAAATGTAGGCCACGGGATATGCTATTAATAAACATATACCCGTTACTAGTATACTTACTAATATACTTATTAAAAGCGTACTAATTTTGGTTGAATTTGTAAAAAATTCGGCAAAGTTATATAGAGAAAAACTACCGTTTGCGTCGGTAAATGCGTAGTATACTACAACTAATAGCGGTAATATTACGAACATAAAGATAAACAACGCATACGGAATACAAAGTTGTTTTCTCGAAAAAGGTATGAACGATTTTGCCGACTTTTTTTGTTCTTTGTATTCGGTTTTTTGTATAACCTTAGTCGGCGTCATCATCTCTTAATCTCCTGTTTTAAGGTTAGTTTAATATTTTCGGGTTTAATAAGCACCGATAC
>JAFVOW010000105.1 GCA_017505625.1 Clostridia bacterium
ATTCTTTCTTCAAAAGAATAATCGCCTTCGCCTTCAGTTTTATCGTAAACGGCTTTAAGCATTGGTAACGGACCACAAACGTAATGATATGTGTAACCACTTTCAATAGCATCAGTTACAAAGCCTTTTTTACCGTAACTACCGTCAACCGTGGTAACCGTAACGTTTGCGCCTAATTTTTTAAACTCTTCTTCATAGAAAACTTCACTTTTAGTATTAAAACCTAAAATCACACTTACGCTTTTACCTTGCGCAATAAGTTTTTTAGCAAGGTTGTACATAGGTGGAACGCCTACGCCACCCCCGATAAGTAACGGATTACTTCCACTTAATTCACATAAAAAGCCGTTACCTAAGCCTGTAAGTACGTCTAAAACCTGTCCTTTTTGCATTTTAGACATAATTTCAGTACCTTGACCTACTACTTTATATATAATTTTTATAGTTTCTTCGTCGTAATCGCAAACCGATATAGGTCTACGCAAAAACAAGCCGTCAATTTTTATGTTAATAAATTGACCTGATGCAGTTATATATTGCGTATCGCCTTTTAGCACCATTTCGTAAACGTTTTGCGTTAACGCAACGTTACTAATAATTTCATAAAAATTTTGTTTATACATTTTATTCCTCGTCTATCGTAGAAACGGTAATAGTGATTTCTTCAAGCACGTCTAATAAAACTCTTACGGTATCGAGCGACGTAAACATCGTTACGTTGTTTTCAACGGCAGTTCTTCTTATAATATAGCCGTCGGTAATAGCGTCAAGCGAATTTAAGTCTCTTGTTGATATTACGTAGTTTACGTAGCCCTTTCTAATGCTTTCTAAAATTTCTTCGCTTCCTTCGCTTAGTTTTGGCTTAATACGAGTTTTTATACCGTGCGACTTTAAGAAATTTGCAGTACCTTTAGTTGCTTCGATATTGAAACCTAAATCATAGAAACGTTTTACGAGTGGTAAGGCTTCTGCTTTATCTTTATCGGCAATACTAACTAAAATCGTTCCGTAATTCGTTACGTTCATTCCACTTGCGTTTATTGCTTTATATAAAGCCCTATTAAGCGATTTATCGTAACCAATTGCTTCACCCGTTGATTTCATTTCTGGTGAAAGATAAGCGTCTATACCACTAATCTTTGAAAAACTGAACGCAGGAACTTTTACGTACCATCTCTTCTTTTCGGCTGGATATAACATATCTAAGCCTTGTTCTTTTAGGCTTTTACCTAAAATTGCAAGCGTACCTATATCTGCCAAACTGTAACCCGTTGCTTTTGATAAGAAAGGTACAGTTCTTGATGAACGTGGATTTACTTCTATAACGTAAACGTTGTCGTTATTATCTACAATAAATTGAATATTGTATAGCCCAACTATACCGATACCTAAACCTAACTTTTTGGTGTAATCTAATATAGTTTCTTTTACTTTTTGGCTAACGCTAAACGTTGGATATACGCTAATACTATCGCCACTATGGATACCAGTTCTTTCAACAAGTTCCATAATACCAGCAACGAAAACGTCTTTTCCGTCGCAAACAGCGTCAATTTCAAGTTCTTTACCTTGAATATATTTATCTACTAATACTGGTTGTTTTTCATCAATTTTTACGGCGTTTTCTAAATAGTGGCGTAACGCTTGTTCGTTAGCAACGATTTGCATTGCTCTACCACCTAAAACGTAACTTGGTCTAACGAGAACGGGATAGCCTATTTTTCCTGCAACTTTAACGCCGTCTTCTATATTAGTAACGGCTTCACCTTGTGGTTGTGGAATACCCAAACTTATCATAACCCTTTCGAAAGCATCTCTATTTTCTGCCCTTTCGATAGCGTTGCAGTCAGTACCGATAATCTTTACGCCACGAGCATTTAACGGTTCTGCTAAATTGATTGCAGTTTGTCCACCTAATGATGCGATTACGCCTTCAGGGTTTTCAAACTCAATTATGTTCATAACGTATTCTGGCGTTAATGGCTCGAAATAAAGTTTATCGCTCGTCGTGTAGTCGGTTGATACTGTTTCAGGGTTGTTGTTTATGATTATTGCTTCGTAGCCTGAATTTTTAATGGTACTAACGGCGTGTACCGTTGAATAGTCAAATTCAACGCCTTGCCCTATTCTAATAGGACCTGCGCCTAAAACTATTGCCTTTTTCTTTTGAGTTAAAATAGAATCGTTTTTGCCCGTGTATGAAGAATAAAAGTAAGGTATATACGCACCACTTTTTAAGGTGTCAACCATTCTAAACAATGGAATAATTCCGTTTTCTTTACGAAGGGCGTTTACTGCAAGTTCTGTCGTGTTCCAAAGTTTTGCAATATAAGCGTCGCAGAAACCTATAATCTTTGCGCCTTGCAATGCTTTTACGTTCATTGGATTTTCTTTAAGAATTTCTTCCATTTCTACTATAGTCTTAAAGCATTCTAAGAAAAGTGGCGTAATTTTTGTGAGTTTATGTAATTCTTCTAACGAAACATTTCTTCTAATAAGTTCAAATACGGCAAATACTGTATCTGCCCTGTATTTGTCAAGATATTTTTTAAGTTCTTCGTCTGTATAACTATCAAATTTAGATAGATAGAAGTGGTTTACGCCGATTTCTAAAGATCTAACTGATTTTAGCAAACTTTCGGCAAGGTTTGTACCTATACCCATAACTTCGCCAGTCGCCTTCATTTGCGTACCGAGTTCGTTTGATGCAGATGCAAACTTATCGAAAGGAAATCTTGGGAATTTTGCAACTACGTAATCAAGTTTAGGTTCGTTTATTGCTTTGGTGCCTGAAACTTCGATTTCGTCAAGAGTCATACCAACGGCAATTTTTGCAGTTACTCTTGCAATAGGATAGCCGCTTGCCTTTGACGCTAATGCCGAAGAACGTGAAACCCTTGGGTTTACTTCAATTAAGTAGTATTCGCTTGTGTAAGGATTTAACGCAAATTGCACGTTA
>JAFVOW010000106.1 GCA_017505625.1 Clostridia bacterium
AATCAAATGACAAAAGTTTTAAGATTGTTAGATGTATTTCTAACGTAGCATTGCTTGTAGCGACAATTGCAGGCATGATTGCAGGGATAATAATGATGGCAACCAGTTTTGATAAGTCTTTCGACGTTGTTGAGTTTATTATCGGAATATGCCTATTCTTATTATCGCCCGTAGTAATTGGTCTTGTTTGGACGTTTATTGATTTGAAGTTTACTTGTATTGTTGACGTTAAATTAATAAGAAATGCAAACTATGGTTATAGGGATGACAAGCTTTTAAATAACTTCGCACCGTTTAAGTTTAAGGGTAAAAAGTGTAAAACTACCGACAAGTACGAAAACTCTTTAGACAAACTTGTTACCTATAAGAAAATGGTTGATGAAGGAATTTTAACTGCGGAAGAATTTGTATCTATCAAAAATGAAATTATAGGCAAAGAAGAAAAATCAACTTCTTGTGACAAAGAATCTTTTGATACGATAATTAAACTTAAAAAACTATGCGATTCAGAAGTAATTTCTAAAGAAGAATTTGCAACTGAAAAAAGCAAGATTTTATCTAAGAAATAAAATTAAAAAATAAAACAAAACGCCCCGACTGAAAAGTCGGGGCGTTAATATTTTAAGTGATTATATTATATATGTACATACATTATATTTTAGTCATTCTAGAAGAATCTTTTTCTATAACGTCGTGTGCACCACCTTCACGGATACTCGTACTAGATACTAAGGTTAGGGTTGCTTTTTCTTGTAATTCAGGGATTGTTAAAGCACCGCAGTTGCACATAGTAGATTTAATTTTAGATAAAGTTCTTGCAACGTTATCTTTTAAGTATCCTGCATAGGGAACGTAAGAGTCAACGCCTTCCTCAAAGGACAATTTTTTATCGCCACCAAGGTCGTATCTTTGCCAGTTTCTAGCCCTTGCCGAGCCTTCACCCCAGTATTCTTTAACGACGTTGCCGTTGATAATATATTTTTCGGTGGGAGATTCTTCAAATCTAGCAAAATATCTGCCAAGCATCATAAAGTCGGCACCCATAGCAAGTGCTAAGGTCATGTGATAATCGTGTACGATACCACCGTCCGAACATACGGGAACGTAAATACCGGTTTCTTTAAAATACTTATCACGTTCTTGACATACTTCGATTAAAGCAGTTGCTTGTCCACGGCCTATACCTTTGGTTTCACGGGTAATACAAATAGAACCACCGCCAATACCAACTTTTACAAAGTCAGCACCACAGTCGGCAAGGTATCTAAAACCTTCGGCACTTACAACGTTACCAGCACCTACTTTTACCTTGTCGCCGTAAGTTTGTCTTATCCAATCTATCGTTAGTTTTTGCCACTCTGAATAACCTTCAGAAGAGTCGATACAAAGTACGTCTGCACCTGCTTCTACTAAAGCGGGAACACGTTCTCTAAAATCTCTAGTATTGATACCAGCACCTACAACGTATCTCTTTTTGCTATCTAAAAGTTCGTCGGGGTTGGCTTTATGAAGTTCGTAGTCTTTTCTAAATACGAAACTCAAAAGTTTACCGTTATCGTCTATAATGGGAAGAGAGTTAAGTTTGTGTTCCCAAATAATATCGTTTGCTTCTTTTAAGGTAACGCCGTCTTTAGCACAAATAAGTTTTTCAAACGGTGTCATAAACTCTTTTACTTTTAAATCTAGTGGCATTCTAGAAATTCTATAATCTCTACCCGTAACTATACCAACGAGTTTTCCTTCAGCAGTACCGTCTACGGTAATGGCAACAGTAGAATGTCCAGTCTTTTCTTTCAAGTCTAAAACGTCTTTTAAGGTGTTTTCGGGAGAAAGGTTAGAATCACTCTTAACAAAACCTGCCTTAAAACTCTTAACACGAGCAACCATCTTTGCTTGACTTTCAATGGTTTGTGCTCCATAAATAAAAGAAATACCACCCTCTTTAGCAAGGGCTACTGCAAGCCTGTCGCCAGAAACTGATTGCATTATTGCAGACACCATAGGAATATTAAGTGATATTGCAGGTTCTTCGCCTTTTTTAAATTTAACTAAAGGTGTTTTTAGACTGATGTTAGCGGGTATACAATCTTTAGATGAATAACCGGGAATAAGTAAATATTCGTTAAAAGTATGTGCCGGTTCGTTAATATATTTTGCCATTATAACTTTTCTCCTTAAAAAACGTGATATTTAATATAATTTTTGATATTTTATCAAATAAAGCGGACGTTGTCAATTAAATATATAATATTTAAAAACATAAAAACGCATAATTAAACAAAAAACTCTAGAAAATTAGTTGACAACGCAGGCCTTAATAGTTATAATACCTACTGTAAAGATAAATTGCTTTACACCTATAAATTATGGAAAAAGATTTTATATACGTAGAACTTTTTGAAATTTACAAAAACCTTTTAACCGAGCGTCAAAGAGAGATGTTTTCGTCGATATACTTGTACGATTTATCGCTTTCTGAAGTCGCTGAACCCGAAAATATGAGTAGACAAAGCGTTTACGACGCAGTAAAAAAGGTTAAGGCTAAATTACTTGAATACGAGAAAGCGTTGGGGTTAAGGCAAAAATTTAGTGATATAAACGCTGAAACGCTTAAAACCAACGACAAAGAGTTTATAGAAAGAATAAGGGAAATCATAGTTAGATAATGGCACTTTTTTCAGGGTTATCCGAAAAACTTAATCATATTTTCAGTAAACTCACCAAGCACGGCAGGCTTACTGAACTAGAAATTAAGACTGCAATGCGTGAAGTTCGTATTGCTCTACTTGAAGCCGACGTTAATATTTCGGTAGTAAAGTCTTTCGTTAATCGTGTTTCCGAACGTGCGGTAGGTCAAGAAATTTTAAAGAGTTTAAGTCCTACTCAACAAGTAATCAAAATCGTTAACGAAGAACTCATCGAACTTATGGGTTCGGCAAACTCTAAACTAAACGTTGCACCTAATCCGCCTACGGTTATAATGATGGCAGGTCTTCAAGGTGCAGGTAAAACGACTTTAGTTGGAAAACTCGGTATGCTTTTGAAAAAGCAGGCAAAAAACCCTTGCTCGTAGCGTGTGACGTTTACCGTCCCGCCGCAATCAATCAGTTAAAGGTCGTTGGCAGTCAAGCAGGGTGTCAAGTTTTTGAAAAGGGACAAGGTAATCCCGTTAAAATCGCTAAAGAAGGCGTTGAATACGCTAAATCGTTCGGTTTTGATACCGTTATAATCGATACGGCAGGTCGACTTCAAATAGACGAAGACCTAATGCAAGAATTAGAAAAAATTAAAGCGCAAGTAAATCCGTCGGAAATACTTTTGGTTGTCGATTCAATGACGGGTCAAGTAGCAGTTGAAGTTGCCGATACCTTTAATAAACGCCTAGAAGTTACGGGGCTTGTTCTTACAAAGCTTGACGGCGATACTAGGGGCGGTGCAACGCTTTCAATGAAAGCTGTTACGGGTAAACCCATTAAATACTGTTCGGTAGGCGAAAAACTCGGCGATTTAGAGCCTTTCTATCCAGACCGTATGGCTAACCGAATACTCGGTATGGGCGACGTACTAACTTTAATAGAGAAAGCCCAAGAAGCTGTTGACGAAGCCGAAGCCCGCAAAATGGAAAAGAAATTTAGAGAAAATTCGTTCACTTTAGATGATTTTCTTTCTCAGTTCGAAACCATGAACAAAATGGGTGGAATTAAAAACGTAATGGCAATGCTTCCTGGTATGGGAAGTAAGTTTAAGATAAACGAAAACGACGTGGATGAGAAAAAACTAGTTACTATGAAAGCAGTTATTCAATCCATGACTATGAGAGAACGTGAAAATCCACAAATTATAAATTCTTCTAGAAAACAGAGAATTGCTAAGGGCAGTGGAACGAGTGTTCAAGACGTAAACAAAGTTCTTAAACAGTTTGAACAAACCAAACTAATGATGAAACAAATGAAAAATAATAAATTATTTAGAAACTTTTAAGGAGAACAAAAAAATGGCAGTAAAAATGAGATTAACCAGACTTGGCGACAAGAAATCACCTTTCTATCGTATCGTAATCGCTGATTCGAGAACGGCTCGTGACGGAAGTTGCATCGATAAGGTTGGACACTACAACCCCATCGCTAACCCCGCTGAAATCGTTATCGACAAAGAAAAAGCAGCAGATTGGCTCAAAAAAGGCGTTCAACCCACCGATACCGTTAAGAATATTCTTATCAACGAAGGCGTATTACCTAAGCCCACCAAATTATCACCTGCAAAAACCAAAGTACGTAAAAAGAAATAATTTTTCGTAAGAAGGTAAAAGTGATATGATAGAACTTATAAAATACGTAGTCGGTACTTTTGCTGAAAAACCCGACGAAGTTTCGTATGCCATTACCGAAGACGGCAAAGACGTTTCGGTAAAGATTACTCTTGCTCCTAGCGATATGGGTAAGGTTATTGGCAGACAAGGGAAGCTAGCAAAAGCACTTCGTACAATCGTACGAGCCGGCGGACTAAAAGAAAACAAAAAATATACTATTGAAATAATAGAAGCTGAAAGCGGGGAAAACGTTTAGTTTCCCCGTTTTCGGACTAAATTAGACAATGCAAGAAAAGATTAAAATCGGCGTAGTGGCAAAACCACAAGGCATACGTGGCGAACTTAAAATCACACCGTATACCGACGACGTGAATAGGTTTAACGGCTTAAAAAGCGTTATTATCGACGATAAAACTTATTCGGTAACGTCGTCAAGGGCGTGCTCTGACTACGCAATCATTTCAATACTAGGTGTAAACGACAGAAATACCGCTGAATTATTCAGGGGTAAGTTTTTGTACGTCTTGCGTTCGGATGCTATTAAACCAAAAGACGGTAGTTATTTTATAGTGGACATCATTGGCTCAACACTAAAAGCAGGGGACAAAGAAATCGGTAAGGTCGTAGACGTTACTTCGCTAAAAACCGACGTGTTTACCGTGCTTACAACAAGTGGTAAGATTATGAGATTTCCTTTCTTAAAAGACGTTATTGAAAACGTTGACGTGGAAAATTCTATAATTACGGCAAACCCCAAACGTTTACAGGAGGTAGCGTGTTATGAAGATTGATATATTAACACTATTTCCCGAAATGTTCACGCCACTTAAAACTAGCATTATAGGTAGAGCCGAAAACGCAGGCAAGGTAAGTATCAATGTCGTAGATATAAGAGATTACACTCTAGATAAGCACAAAAAATGCGATGATGCACCCTTTGGTGGTGGTGCTGGTATGGTTATGATGGCACAACCTATTGCCGATGCAATTAAAGCTGTTGACCCTAAGCATCAAGCAAAAAGAGTGTACCTATCGCCCAAAGGAAGAACGCTTAACCAAAGCGTTGTTTTAGAGTACGCAAAATTAAATAGGCTACTGCTTTTGTGCGGTCATTACGAAGGCGTGGACCAACGTGTTTTAGACCTTTTTATAGACGAAGAATTGTCGCTTGGCGACTTTGTTTTAACGGGTGGAGAAATTCCCGCAATGGCGCTTACCGACGCCGTTTTAAGGTACGTTGACGGTGTTATAAACGCTGAAAGTTTAACACAAGAAAGTTTTTCTGAAGGACTACTTGAGTACCCTCAATATACCCGTCCACAAGAGTTTATGGGGCTTATCGTTCCCGAAGTTTTAAGAAGTGGAAATCACGCTGAAATAGACAAGTGGAGAAGACAAAAATCGTTGGAAATTACTAGTAAATTACGTCCTGACCTATTAGGGGAGAAAAAGTAGTATGCAACACTTACAATGGTTTCCAGGGCACATGACAAAAGCCGTCAGAATGATGGAAGATAACCTAAAAGCAGTTGACGGTGTAATGCTCGTTTTAGACGCCCGTGCACCACGTGCGTCGCTTAACGTAAAATTAGAAAAAATGTTCGCTAATAAGAAAGTGTTATACGTTCTTAATAAATGCGACTTAATAGATAAAAACGATGCAATTCGTACGGTAAAAGAGTTTATAGAAGACGGCAGAGAAACGGTTGCCGTTTCCGCTATGGACAAAAAGGCCGTAGATTTGTTATATTCAAGAATCTTTTCTATGTTAAAAGATAAACTAGAAAGGAACAAATTAAAAGGCGTTTTTAAGCCTATAAGAATTATGGTTGCAGGTATTCCTAATACGGGAAAATCTACCATAATAAACGCACTTTGCGGTGGCAAAAAAACTGTTACGGGTAATAAGGCAGGAATTACCAAAGGCAAACAATGGGTAAGGCTACGTGAACTAGAACTTTTAGACACGCCTGGTACTATGCCCCCCGCTTTTGAAGACCAAACCTTAGCAAAACATCTTGCGTATATCGGCAGTATGAACGATGCAAACATTGATTTTAACGACCTTGCGTACGAACTTATTGCCGAGTTAAAAGAAAAATATCCCGATGAGCTAAAAGCTAAGTACAGTATCGACAATTTAGACGTTAGTACGTTAGATATTTTTAACGCTATTTGCGTTCGACGTGGCTTTTTAATGCGGGGTAACGAATACGATTACGATAGATGTTCGGTTGCAGTGATTGACGATTTTAGAAAAGGCAGAATAGGTAAAATTATTCTCGATTAAAAGTATGGATAACCTAGAATACGAAAGAAAACATTACGCTAGCGGTGCAAATTACGTTGCTGGCGTTGACGAAGTAGGTAGAGGACCTTTAGCAGGTCCTGTGGTATGTTGTGCCGTTATTATGCCTAAGGGTCAAATAATAGAAGGCGTAACCGACAGTAAAAAACTTTCCGAAAAAAAGCGTAACGTTTTAGCCGAAGAAATCAGAAAAACCGCACTAGCGTACAATATTTTTCAAATAGAAGCCGATGAAATTGATAAAATAAATATTTTAGAAGCTGTTAAAAAATGTATGACAGAGGCAGTTTTGGGGCTAAAAATAAAACCTGACGTAACGTTAGTAGACGGCGTAGACACACACTTAAACATTAACGCTGAATATGTAATTAAAGGCGATTTAAAAAGTTATACGATAGGCTGTGCGTCTATACTTGCTAAAGTGTACCGAGATAATCTTATGGTGGAATATTCTAAAACGTATCCTGGGTACAGTTTTGAAAAGCATAAAGGTTACGGTACTAAGACGCATATAGATAAAATTAAGGAGATAGGTCCATGCCCGCTTCACAGAAAGACTTTCATAAAAAACTTTTGGGGTCAGTAGGCGAAAAAACGGCAGTAAAATATCTTAAATCGCAAAAATACAAGATTTTAGAAACTAACTATAAACGTTCTACGGGCGAAATAGACATTATCGCTAAAGACGGCGATTATATTGTTTTTGTCGAAGTTAAAACGAGAACTAGTGATAGTTATGGTATGCCTAGTGAAGCAGTAAATTTTAAAAAACAATTAAAATACCTAAAAACTGCCGAGTTTTATTTGCTAGAAAAAGGCTTAAACGATACGCCGTGTAGGTTTGACGTTATAGAAATACTAGGCGGGCAAATTAATCACATAAATAATGCATTTTGTGTGTAAAAACGCTTGCCAAGTCCAAAAAAATATGATATTATAATAAACGCTTCGGATGTTCCGCTTGGAATTTGCTATTACTTTGTAAATTTGCCAATGAACATTTAGTTATATAGGAGGTATAAGCAAATGAGTGGTATAATTGACGCTATCAATCAAGAAAACGTAAAGCAAAGCATTCCTGAATTCTCCGTAGGTGACACCGTTAAAGTAATGGTTAAGGTTATTGA
>JAFVOW010000107.1 GCA_017505625.1 Clostridia bacterium
ACATAATGAGTAGCGTAGATTTTAGTTTTTCTAACGCATTAGGAACGGTTATCGGCGTTATAGGACAAGGTTTAGTTCCCGATTTAACCTTAAAAGCAGTACTTACCAATCTTGGTTATGGTGGAAAAATTGCAGTAGGCGATACGGCAAATCCCGACAAGGTAACCCTTAGATATTTTGCTCAGGCAAGCGACATGATGCCTTTATTAAAGCAAGGCGTTATTACCGTTGGCTTGCTTCCCGAACCTGCTGCAACAAAATTGCTTACCGTTGCAAACAATAGAACGTGGACAAGAATAGATTTGCAAGAACTCTACGATGCTGAAGCTAAAGCATATCCTCAAGCAGTTTTAATGGTAAAACAAAGCGTTATAAATAATTATCCTGAACTTTTAACCAATTTAGAAAACAAGTTTAGCGCTAACGTTAATTGGGTGAAAGAAAATCCTGCACTTGCAGTAGATGCAGTAAATTCTAAGGTGTCGGCAGGCGTTACACCGTCGCTAAGTCCTACAAGCATTAATTCTACGGTAGTAGATAACTGCAAAATTTATTGGGAAAGCGCAACAAACGCTAAACAAAGCGCAATCAACTATATCAACGCAGTAATTGAAGTAGGAACGGGTATGAACGTTCCACCGGCAAAAGCACTTACTGACGAATTCTTTAACTAAAAAATGAAAAAAGATAAAATTCTTTCTATTTTACTTCCCGTAATTACGGTGGGGTGCATATTAGTATTATGGTCGGTTTCGGCAGTGGCAGTAGACAACGAGTTTTTGTTGCCTAATCTTAAACTGACGTTTACTTCGCTTATAACATTATTTTCTAGCGGAGAATTTTATCTTGCATTTTTATATACGCTTTTAAGGTCGTTAATAGCATTTATAGTATCATTTTTACTTGCTACGGTTTTAGCTGTGATAGGAAACGCAAACGCTCTAGCAAAAAGAGTAATAAAAATTCTTATTTCTATAACTAGAGCGTTACCGACAATAGCAGTAGTATTGCTTTTACTTTTTTGGACAAACTCTCAAGTTGCACCCGTAATCGTTACGATGCTTGTAGTATTGCCTACCGTTTATACTAACGTAGACAACGCACTAAACGAAATCGATTACGAACAACTACAAATGTGCAAACTTTTTAACGTTAACAGCAAAACCATTTTAACTAAAGTAAAAATACCGCAAATTGCACCATCAATGGTAAACGCAATAGGTTCAGGTCTGTCGCTTAATCTTAAACTTATGGTGGCGGCGGAAGTTCTAAGCCAAACGGCAAAATCGTTAGGGTATATGCTAAACACTTCTAAGGTGTATTTTGAAATTTCTACCATGATAGCAATCGTATTAGTTACGGTAATTGTAGGAATTATAATAGAAACTGTATTTTCAAAAGTATCTGAAAGGCTGGGTAAATGGAAATGATAGAACTTAAAAATATAACCAAAAACTACGGCAACCTTTCTGTATATAATAACTTTAATCTAAACGTAGAAAAAGGCAAAATAACGGCTGTTTTAGGCGAATCGGGTTCAGGGAAAACCACGCTATTAAATATTTTAGCAAACCTTACCGACTTTCAAGGAGAAGTAATAGGGGTAGAGAAAAACGTCGCTTTTGTTTTTCAAAAAGATAGGCTTATTTCTAACCTTACCGTAGGCGAAAATTTAAGTCTAGTAAATCCGGGTGTAGACGTAGTTAAAACTCTTAAAGAATATTCTATCGCCGACAAGGTAAACGATTATCCTAAAAGTCTTTCTGGTGGCCAAGCAAGGCGATTAGCCATCGCACGTGCTTTTTGCGTAAACGCTAAAACGGTTTTTATGGATGAACCGTTTATAAACCTAGACGTAAAACTTAAATTTGAACTCATAAACAAAATAAAGGAAAAACAAAAAACCGATAACAGCACGGTAATAGTGGTTACCCACGACGTAAAAGAAGCCGTTTTAATTGCCGATAGAATAATAGTATTATCTAAAGGAAATATTGCTCTCGACGTAAAAAGAGTAAACGAAAAGACCGAAAATGAAATTCTCGGTCTTATGATAAACGGAAAAATATAAATTAAATTTTAACTACCGTATAGGTATCGTCTAAGAGAGTGAAAGTTTCACTCTCTTTGTTCGTTATAATGCATTTATCCGTGCCGTCGTTATATACGACGAAAACGTAAGCGTCTTTATAATGTGTAAGAATTTTTTGGATAAAACGTGAAAGTTCGCAAGTTTCGGGCGATGATTTATCAAAATCTTTTAACAGCAGTGCAGTTGTAACTGCGTCGCCAAACGTACCGTCGGTATTTATAATAGTTGCGCTTAAGACGTTGGTTTCGGCAGGTTTTCCCGTCGAAGGGTCTATAATATGACTATAGGTTTTTCCGTCTAAAGTATAAAATCTTTCGTACGTACCACTAGTAGAAACACCAAAATTAGTTAGGTTTTTGGTGTCTACACGTATGATGTTATTAGAAACGTTTTCGGGGTGGCGAATAGCAAGTGTATTAGAAGATAAAATTTTAAGACTGCTACCACCGACGTTTACGTAACCTTTAGAATAACCTGCAAGATGTAAAAGTTCGTAAATATATTCTGTTGCAAAGCCCTTTAGTATTCCACCAAAATCCAATTCTAGCTCGCTAGTTTTAGTCGCAGTCGTATAATCTCTATCAACAACTAAATTGTCAAAGTTTAAGTATTTGTCTTGGGTTAAGTTGGTTATATCGCTTTCACTAGGCAAAGTAAAATTTAGTGCGGGGAAGTTAGGTGAAAATTGCCATAACTTTACCAAAGGATATACGGCAGGATTAAAATCTTTATCAGTAAAAGAGTATAGAAATTTTGCGTTGTAAATCAAGGTGCTTGTATCGTAATCTAACGCAAACTGCTTGCCTACTAAACTATCGTTAAAAGTTTTAGTAAAACTACCGTCCTTTACCGAAAATTTTTCTTCTAAATTATACAAAGTATTTTTAATTTTAATTTGAAGTTCATCGGATAAAGTTTTCCCTTGCACTTCAACGTGAATACCCGTATTAAAACAAGTAAAATCCATTGTAGAAGTCTTTGAACAACCAAAAGAACAAAATGCAGTTGTTAATGCCATAATTAGTAATAGGCAACGCTTAAACGTTTTCATATAAGATATTATATATAAAAAACACTTAAAAATCAAATTATTATTGACAAAGGTTACCCACTTTGATAAAATAAAGTTGTTGTTTTTTAATAATTATAATAAAGAGAGCAAGATGACAAAATATAAAATTGCAGGAGTGGTATTTAGCGCGGAGTTTAAATCGCCACAACTGATTAAACTTTGCCAAAATTACGAGTATTTAGGGGACATTCCCGAAGAATTTACTTTAACGATTGACAAGAAAGATTTACAGTTGGAACACGCTAAAAACCCCGACTTATCTTTTTCAGCAGTCGAAAGTTATCTTGCCTATTCAAAGTTTAACGAATATCTTATAAGTTCTGGAAAGGGGCTATTATTTCACTCAACGGCAATTGCAGTAGACGGTAACGCTTGTCTATTTACCGCTGATAGTGGTGTAGGTAAATCTACACACGCTAAGTTTTGGAGAGAACTTTTAGGCGATAAAGTTGTGATGATAAACGACGATAAACCCGTTTTAACCATAGAAAACGGAGTTGTGTATGCTAACGGAACGCCGTGGCAAGGAAAGCACAAAATCGGTAACAATATAAAAGTTCCTGTAAAAGCAATATGTAAATTAGAACGTGGCGAAAAAGACCAAATAGAAAGTTGTTCTATTTCTGAAATGATAATAACCATACTAAGACAAACGATACTTCCAAAAACGCAAGAAGATATGGACGAATTTTTTAAGTTTATGGAAGTAATATTAAAAAACGTATCTTTATACAAACTTAAATGCACTAAAAACGTGAGTTCTGCTTGCCTTGCGTATGAAACAATATTAGGGGAAAAGTTATGAAAATTAAAAAAGGGTTTATCTTAAAAGAAATAGCCGGAAACTTCGTCGTTGTGGCTGTTGGACCTGCCGTTAGAGATTTTAACGGTGCTATTTCGTTAAACGGCGTAGGTGCAACCCTTTGGAAAGCGTTAGAAAAAGAAAATACGGAAGACAGTTTAATATGGGCGCTGTTAAACGAATACCAAGTAGAATATGAAAAAGCAAAAACAGACGTAGAAAATTTCGTAAACAAATTAAAGGAGGCTAATCTCGTAGAATAGAGCGAGCAAACTAAAGATGGAAAGATTAGGTTTTGACAACAAAAAATATCTTGAAATGCAATCTAAAAAGATTAAAGAAAGAATTGCTATGTTCGGCGATAAGCTTTACCTTGAATTTGGTGGGAAACTTTTCGACGACTATCACGCTTCACGTGTTCTTCCTGGTTTTGAACCCGACAGTAAAATAAAGATGTTGTCGCAGTTAAAAGACCAAGCGGAATTTTTAATCGTAATTAACGCAAACGACATAGAAAAGAACAAAACCCGTGCCGACCTTGGCATAACTTACGACATTGAAGTAATAAGATTAATAGATAACTGCCGTAACAGTGGGTTTTACGTTGAAAGCGTAGTGCTTACTAGATTTGCTGAACAGCCTTCGGCAATCGCTTTTCAAAAACGATTAGAAAATCAAGGCATAAAAGTATATCGCCATTATCCTATCGACGGTTATCCGTCTGAAGTAGAAAAAATCGTAAGTGAATCGGGTTTTGGTAAAAACGAATATATAGAAACCAAACGTCCCTTAGTTATCGTTACAGCCCCCGGCCCCGGTAGTGGTAAAATGGCTTGGCGAAGGACAGACATTCTTCAATATGAAACGTCAGAATTTACCAATCTCATCATCAAATATATCAGATGTGGTATATAAGCCTGAAAACGGTATATATGT
>JAFVOW010000011.1 GCA_017505625.1 Clostridia bacterium
GGATAGTTTTTTATTAAATTTCGACTTACTAAAAGCGTTGTTGTTTCTACGGGGATTGTTATACTCACGCATAACTAAACCCTTTGCGTTAATAAGTTTAGCAAGTTTTAATAGCCTTTCAATTTGTATCATTGTTTCATTTTAACATATATTAATTTTTTAGTCAATTATATGTAAAAAGAGCGAAAAAATCGCCCTTTTATTTTAATTGCTTTTTAATATTTCTTTTAAGAAAATACCCGTATGGCTTTCAGGGTTTTGGGCAACTTCTTCAGGCGTACCCGTCGCAATAATTTCACCACCGGCACTTCCACCTTCTTTACCTATATCAATGATATAATCGGCAATTTTAATAAGGTCAAGATTATGTTCAATTACTATTACGGTATTACCACTTGAACGAAGCCTTGTTAGAATATTGCATAGTTTTTCTACGTCGTAAGTGTGTAAGCCCGTGGTGGGTTCGTCTAAAATATACATAGTTTTACCAGTTGGGCGTTTACTTAATTCGGTTGCGAGTTTTACTCTTTGCGCTTCGCCACCCGATAAGGTCGTAGACGATTGACCTAAACGAATATAGCCTAAACCCACGTCTTGCAAGGTTTTGATTTTATTATAAATCGACGGTAAGTTTGCAAAGAAATCGCATGCTTCGTCTACCGTCATTTCTAAAACGTCACTAATAGATTTACCTTTATATTTTACTTGCAAAGTTTCACGGTTGTATCTTTTGCCTTTACATACTTCGCAAGGAACGTAAATATCGGGTAAAAAGTGCATTTCTATCTTAATTATACCGTCGCCCGTACAGTTTTCACAACGGCCACCCGATACGTTGAAACTAAATCTACCCGATTTATAGCCACGTTCTTTAGCATCGGGCGTTGATGCGAAAAGTTCTCTAATCGGGGTAAATACGCCCGTATAGGTTGCAGGGTTACTTCTTGGCGTTCTACCTATTGGTGATTGATCGATTGCTATTACTTTATCGAAGTATTCTATGCCTTTGATTTCGTCATACTTGCCTTGCCTTATTTTAGCACCGTTGAGTTCGGTTGCTAACGCAGGATAAACAATTTCGTTGACGAGCGAACTTTTACCACTACCCGATACGCCTGTAACGGCAGTTATTAAGCCAACGGGGAATTTTACGGTAACGTTTTTAAGATTGTTTTGTTTTGCGCCGATAACTTCAAGCCATTTATCAGCGATAGGCGTTCTAACCGTAGGAACGGCGATTTTGCGCCTTCCTGCTAAAAAATCACCTGTAATTGACGTTTTGCTTTGCATTATTTGTTCGGGCGTACCTTCGGCTACGATTTCGCCACCGTGTACGCCTGCGTAAGGACCTATATCTACTACGTAATCTGCAGAGCGAATAGTTTCTTCGTCGTGTTCTACTACGATAAGCGTATTACCTAAATCTCTTAACTTAAACAAAGTGTTTAACAGTTTTTTATTATCTCTTTGGTGTAAGCCGATACTTGGTTCGTCAAGGATATACAATACACCCGTTAGACCACTACCTATTTGCGTTGCTAAACGAATTCTTTGCGCTTCGCCACCCGATAAAGTGCCTGCTGAACGTGATAAAGTTAAGTAAGATAAGCCTACGTCTTTCAAAAAACCTAATCTTGCTAAAATTTCTTTAACGATAGGTTTTGCTATCATTGATTGCGTTGCATTTAAAGTAAGTCCGTCGATAAAATCATATAGTTCTGCTATACTCATATCTGTTACTTCAGCAATATTTTTGCCTGATATTGTAACGGCTAACGCTTCTTTCTTTAATCTTTTACCACCACAAACTTTGCAAGGAACGGTTGTCATATAGCGTTCTATTTCCGACTTGGTATAATCGCTTGTGGTTTCTTTATAGCGCCTTGTTAAATTTGGAATTAAACCTTCCCAACTGCCTTCGTAACTACCACTAAAAGTGTGGGTTTTGTAGTCCATTTTAATCTTTTCGCCATTGTTACCGTATAACAAAATTTTAAGTATTTCAGGTGGCAAGTCTTTA
>JAFVOW010000108.1 GCA_017505625.1 Clostridia bacterium
CCTAAGAGTTTAGCACGGGGTATATAATTGTTTTGGTAAAAAATAAAGGAAAGCCCACTAATTTTGCCGAAAGTTACGGCAATACGAATAGTTCGCTAAATTTAGGAAATAGCGGTTTAATTTCAAAACATTTATCAATAAGTTTACTAAAAAACCCGATTATAGAACCGTTAGTTAAAGCAAGTATTATCGTTCCAAAACTTATTCCTACTAGTTTTCCGAAAAAAGAAAACGACAATATCAATGCAACTACTAAAAACCCTAAATCGTAAAACGTTTTAAATTTAGAGAGTTTTACGTTAAACTTAGCAGTAACGCCCATTACGAAAAAGTCTGTTACTTGCGGGAAAATATAAACCTTAAAAAAAAGTGCAACCGAAAAGGCCGTTATGCACTCGCCTAAGACGAAAAAGAGTATCCTTAGCCATAAATCCATACTGCCTGGGACTGTTATAGCTGGATTAAAGGTAGGAATTATTATTCGCCATAAGTCTAATACTGCACCGTAAATAAGACAACTTAAAAAGGCAATTAAATAAATGGGCTTAAACTTTTTTACTATTATACAAAAAGCCACGAATAAAATTGCTTGCAATACGTATTCTGCTTGACCGAAAGTTAAAAACGTAAACTTTTGGCTTAATACGTAAGCAGGTGCGACAATCATTGATAAACCAAAATCGACTGCAGACAACATCGCCACTGAAAACGCCAAAAGTACGACTGCTAATAAATATGCAATTTCCGAAGGTAGTTTTAATTTTTTCATTAGTTAAATTTCCATAAACGCCATTATAATATCGTTTTGAACGTATAAATATTCGCTCTTAATTTTTAAGGTTTTTCCGTCAAAATCTAAAAATGCTGATTTTTTTGCTAGTGGTTTTTTGTATTTAACGCTAAAGTCTACGTTAAATTCTTTATTAAAAGCAATCACGTCTAAACCGTCTGTCGTACGAAGTGCAAGCATTATTTTTTCAAACTCGGCATCGTCGCCTTCAATGATTTCCGAAGATATTTCGGGAAAACGATTAACGATTACTGCGTTTATGTATTCGTCTAAATGATACGTGTTAGTAAAACGCCTACCATCTATAAACGACGAAGCGGAAATTCCTAACCCAATATACTCTCCACGTTTCCAATACGTTTGATTATGCTTTGACCTATATCCGTCACAAGAAAAATTAGAAACTTCGTATCTATTTATACCTTTTTCTTTTAAATACTCTACTACACCGTCGTAAATATCAGCCACTTCATCGTCGGATAAAAGTTCGCCGTTAAGGTAATCGGTATAAATCGGCGTACCTACTTCGGGAGTTAAAGCGTATACGGAAATATGTTTTACTCCACCTGCTAAGGCTAGGTCTATGGTCTTTTTAACTTGTTCTAAGGTTTGGTCGTGTAAACCGATTAAAACGTCAGCCGAAATATTTTCGCCTTTAAGCATATTACAACAAAGCAAGAACTCTTTTGCCGTGTGTATTCTGTTAAGCCTTTTTAGTTGGTCGTCATAGCCCGTTTGAAGACCGATAGAAAATCTATTTATTCCTACACTTTTACAATCTTTTACTTTTTCTTCGGTTAAAGTGCCAGGGTTAATTTCTATGGTGATTTCTGGGTTATCAGTTAGATTAAAGTGTTTTTTTACTTGTCTAATTGCACCTACTATAAACTTTGAATCTACTACTGACGGAGTTCCACCACCGATATAGATAGTATCAAAAACCTTGTCTTTTAACTGCTTTGCCCTACCTTCAGTTTCACGGTAAAGACAAGCAAAATAACTTTCAGTTTTATTTATTTCTTTTGGGAAGGAAGCAAAATCACAGTAAGTGCATTTGCTTTTACAAAAAGGTACGTGAATATATATACCTGCCATATTATCTCCTAAAATTTTGTTCTTATCATCGAAGTCCAAACGCTTTTATAGTAAACAGAGTGCTGCGAAGCAAGTTTAATTTTTATAAAGGCATAGTTGCGAGCAAGACAAGGCTCGCAAAGTGTTTGGGGTGAGATAGACCTTGTTGGTCATCGAAGTCCAAACACTTTTGCAGTAAACGCAGTATTGCGAAGTAAATATGCCTTTATAATGCTCTAATACTTTCCACCGGCGACTTCTTCGCTGCAAATCTTACTGGGAAGTAAGTTGCGATTACTGATATACCAAACGACACTACTAATATCATTAGCACGTTTATTAGTTGGAAATGAAGTAGCTTCATTTTTACTACCGATGCCATTGTACCGTTTAGTACGTCGCAAACAATGTATGCGCCTATGGTTGCTATTGCGAAACATATCAGCGCTATGATAAAGGCTTCGGCAAAGAAAATCTTGAATACGTCAGACCCCCTTGCGCCTACTGCCCTTAGTATACCGATATCTTTACGTTTTGCCGTGATTGATACCGAAATAAAGTTAAGTAACATCAGCCCTGCAAAAATGCCCAAAACCACACCGGCTATTAAAAAGATTTTTTGCAAGTCGGAAATAAGTTCTAGAAAGAACTGTAGTTCGGTGTAAACGGTGTTAGTGATGTATAAAGATACGGCTGTTCCACCCGTAAGTGCTTCGGTAATTTGTTCTTGCGAGTTGTCGGTAAGTCTAATTATATAGTTATATTTTGCGTCTTCTGGCTCTACGTAGTCGGTTTTTTCGGTGTATTTCCAAGTATATTCTTCTTCAGCATCGTATAAATCTGAATATCTTAATCTAAAGGCATTAGAAATTAGATATTCAGCGCCGTGCTCGTAGCCTTCAACATCAAAATAGCCTGCTACTTGCAACGAACCCGATAACTGTTGATTGTTTTTATAGTAAATTTTATCGATATCTACACTAAAATCAGGGTTAAATTTATCTAAACTCTCTGCCGTAGCTAAATCGTAACCCATTATTTCTCGATACGTATCACTGTTTAAGAGATTCTTAACTGCGTTAAAATCACTGTCGGTTGCTTGATTAACACGCATACCGTTTTCTACTACGTTAAAGAATCCTTTATTGCTTTCAAAAATTTGGTCTAAATTAAATAGTTTTTCGTTTGCTTTATTAAACAATTCTATAGCATAGTCGTAATAGTATACTTGCTCGTAATTGGTTTTTAAGTTCGCATCGAGCCAAGTTTTTAAGGTTTGCCAATCGTTATCGGTAAGGTTTTCTAACCTGTTGCTGGTTGCATTGTTACCTAAATTGTTTCCGTAACCTCCACCAAAATTTCCACCTATTAAACTACCACGAACACAACTAAGAATCTTATCGCCTGCTTCTTTAACTGTTTGTGGCATATCTGCAAAACTGTTTATGCGTTCGTAAACGGTAAACATATACTCTTTTTCTTTTAGTATTTTACCCCAATGGTCTAAAGTTTCTAAAATTTCAGTAAAATCGGTTTCATTATATAAACTGTTAGAAAAGGAGTTAGCGTTTTCTACAAAGTACTCTTTTGCGCTAGCATCGTATCTACTAATCAATGCAAGTTCTTGGAAACAGTCCCTAATTTTAAACCTTAAATCGTCGTTATATATAGACCTAGAAAGATATATTTGGTTTTCCGAAATGGTAAAGTCGTCGTTCTTTACTAGATTTCCGTCTAAATCGTATATTTTGATATACTTAGAATAATCTTGAACGGTTCTTTCGATATAAACGTTATCGCTCCACCATTCTTCAAAATCGCCTACTATTTCGCTTCTGCTAAAGGTCAAGCCTCTAGTATAAAATGAATTGACGTAAGAAACCTGACTAGTGGTTATAATTTTATCTTTGTAAGCATCGTAAAATCCATCGCCTACGAAAATGACAGTATTAAAACTGCCGTTTAGATAGTCTTTTAACGATGATTTTAACGATTCTTTTTCGGTTACGCTAAGCTGTGAAGACGTAGAATCTTTTAGTTCGTCGTATTTTTCAGGAATCGCTCCTACGTTGTACACGCCAACTATAGTAAATTTATCACTAGAAGGTATTACAGTATCAGTAATTTTTAGCTCTCTACCTACTAATTCGGAGGCGTGTGCAACACCACATCCGTCGGAATTTACAAAAAGGTTTGCAAAATATTCGGGAATTGCTATTTCGTTTGGTGCAGTTGGATACCTTCCCGTACCAATCAAAGTAAACCCGTTTTTGCGCATATAACTTTCACCACAATCGGTAAAACCGAACACCGTTTTTACAGGATAATAATCGGTTAGTTTTTGTTTTACGTTGGGCGTAACCGGATTAGCACCAGAATAAATCATCATCCCGATGCCGTTATAACTTATATCTGCTACGTTTGCGGTAAAATTGAATATACCTGCGTACGCATCGTTAGTTAAATTGTTTTTATCTTTTAATTCTTGTTCGCCAAAACGAGTGTGGTGAGTTATTTCGTATTCGTAGTCGAGTTTTTCTTCGCCCGTAATATTGTCTACTTGGAATTGTTGATTAGTTGCAATATAGTCTTTTCCTACGGTTATGCTAGGATACCCCGTCTGTTTTAATGCTTCTGATACCGAATAATTTGAGTCGTACAACATAAACGTTGAAACTACACCAAACAGCACGAAAGCAATAACCGACAACAAAATAGTAAATATAAGCCTTACGGGCTTGGTTTTAAGTCCACTTGCACCCATTTTTATTGCATGAGACATGGGTAGTCTTGATTTTATAAATTTAGTATTTTTGCCGTCGTATTCTTTTATCTTAACGTGTTTAGTGTCGGAAAAATATTCTCTAACACCACTTTCGTTAAGTTTACAAGCACGTTTTACTTCAGGAAGTTCACGTTTGCCTGCAGTGATAATTGCTTCGCCCTTGTTTTTCTTTAGAACGCTTAAAATATTTTTAACGTCGGCTTCGGTAATTTCTTCGGCGTTTTTTATGGTGATAGTATCGTCGGATACTATTTGAACGTTTTCGTTTAATTGTTTAGGATGAGAAATCTCTTTGGTTACGTCGGATAAAACTTGACCGTCTTTAAGTTCTATAATTCTATCGCCGTAAAATTCAGCAAACTCACGGTCGTGAGATACGACCACCACAAGTTTTGTTTCAGAAAGTTTTTTTAAGGTGTCTAGAACTTGTCTACCTGTATTAGAGTCAAGCGCTCCCGTCGGTTCGTCGGCAAAAATAATTTCGGGGTTTTTAATAAGCGCACGTGCTATTGCTACCCTTTGTTTTTGTCCGCCCGAAAGAGTATTGGGTTTTCTTTTCCCTAACCCTTTAAGGTCAACTTGATTTAATATATCGTTGACTGCTTTTTTGTCGTTGGGTTTTGACTGAAGTTGCAAAGCAAGTGCTATATTTTGTTCTACGGTGAACTCGTTTAAAATATTGTATTCTTGGAAAACGAAACCCACGTAAGTATTACGATAACTATCAAAATCGGCTTGAGAGAAATCTTTACTGCTTCTGCCTTTAACTATGATTTCACCACTGTCAGGTTTATCTAAACCACCTGCTACGTTAAGTAGAGTTGATTTACCCGAACCACTTCGGCCCAGCAAAAAGACCATACCCGTTTCAGGAAATTGAACGGATACGTTATCTAGCGCTTTTACCGTTACGCCACCTTTAGTCGAATAATGTTTGACTAGGTTTTTTACTTCTAACATTCTTTTCTCCCTTAATCGCTTAAAAGCATTAGTTGCCGTTATCAGTTTTAAGGATAGAGATAAACGCTTCGGACGGAATTTCTACCGAGCCGATAGAACGCATCTTTTTCTTACCTTCTTTTTGTTTTTCTAAGAGTTTTTTCTTTCTGGTAACGTCTCCACCGTAACACTTTGCTAAAACGTCTTTTCTGAACGCTTTAACCGTTTCTCTAGCGATAATTTTACCACCTACCGCCGCCTGTATAGGAATTTCAAACATTTGGCGTGGAATAACTTCTTTTAATTTTTCGGCTATTTGACGACCACGTTCGTACGCCTTGTCTTTATGAACGATTATAGACAATGCGTCGCATATATCACCGTTAAGTAACATATCTAGTTTTACTAAATCGCTTTTTTCGTAGCCTGCTATATCATAGTCAAACGAAGCGTAACCTTTAGTTCTAGACTTTAGACTGTCAAAGAAATCGTAAATGATTTCGTTTAACGGCAAGGTGTATTTCATTTGTACCCTAGTTTTATCTAGGTACGTCATATCTTTATAAACGCCACGCTTAAATTGGCATAGTTCCATAATAGGTCCTACGTATTCAGGGGGCGTGAAGATACTAGCGTTAATCACCGGTTCTTCCATATACGCTATCTCGGTAACGGGTGGTAAGTGAGTGGGATTTTCTACTACCATTTGCGTTCCGTCGGTTTTATACACTTTATACGAAACTGACGGTGCTGTGGTAATTATATCTAGGTCGAATTCACGTTCTATGCGTTCTTGAATAACGTCCATGTGCAAAAGCCCTAAAAATCCACATCTAAATCCAAAACCTAACGCCGCCGAATTGTCGGGCTCTATAGATAGTGCTGCGTCGTTTAATTTAAGTTTAAGTAGTGCGTCCTTTAGGTCGTTAAATTTACTACCATCTAGTGGGAACACGCCCGAGAACACCATTGGAAGCGCTTTCTTGTAACCGGGTAACGCTTTGGGCGTTGGGTTTTCTACTTCGGTTATGGTATCGCCAACAGCAGTGTCTTCTATGCTTTTAATGCTTGCGGCAATATAACCTACTTCCCCTGCCGATAATTCGTCTGTCGGTAACATTTTAGGTGCAAACACACCCGTTTCGGTTACGACAAACTCTTTGTCCGACATAAAGGTTTTTATTTTAGTGCCGACTTTTACTTTACCGTCTACTATTCTAACAAAACATATTACGCCCTTGAAGTTATCGTAATAACTGTCGAATATAAGTGCTTTTAAGGGTGCGTCGGGGTTGCCGGTAGGTGCAGGAACTTTTTGAACTACTTGTTCAAGAACGTCTTCCACGTTAAGACCTGATTTTGCCGAAATTCTAGGTGCATCCGATGCGTCTACGCCTAAAATGTTTTCTAGTTCTTCCGCCGCTCCGTCGGGACGGGCTGACGCTAAGTCCATTTTATTGATAACGGGCATAATTTCTAGGTCGTTATCGATTGCTAGATACGCATTAGCAAGCGTTTGTGCTTGAACGCCTTGCGTTGCGTCTACTATTAAGATAGCACCTTCACACGCCTTTAACGAACGAGAAACTTCGTAAGTAAAGTCTACGTGGCCGGGAGTATCGATTAAATTGAAAACGTATTCGTTTCCGTCTTTTGCTTTATAATACATGCGAACGGGCGTGAGTTTTATAGTGATTCCACGTTCACGTTCTAAATCCATAGAGTCTAGAAGTTGTTCTTCCATATCACGTTCGCTAACTTGACCTGTCTTTTCCATAAGACGGTCGGCAAGCGTGGACTTTCCGTGGTCGATATGTGCTACTATACAAAAGTTACGAATATTTTTTTGGTTTGTTGACATAAAGTTCCTTTTAGTGTAAGATTAAGATATAGTTATATAGAATAAGTATATACTATATAGCCGATTTTTTCAAGCAAATAATTTAAATTACGTTTTCTCTACAAGGATTTTTTTATGAAAGATTTATCTAAAAGCACCTTATTTTCTAAACCCATTGCTCACCGTGGGCTTTGGAACGAAAATATTACCGAAAATTCATTGAACGCATATCGTAACGCCGTCCAAAACGGTTACCCCATCGAGACCGACCTTTACGCTTCTACCGACGGCGTGATTTTTTGTTTTCACGATAAAACTTTAGTTCGTATGACGGGTGCAGATGGCAATATTTTTGATAAAAGTAGTAAAGAATTGTTAGGTTTAAGACTAGGAAATACCGACCAAACTATACCCACTCTAAAAGAACTTTTAGATACGGTAAACGGTAAAGTTGCTTTGCTTATAGAAATTAAGGACCAACCAGACAAAGAAATCGTTGAAAAAGTTTTAGACGTGTTAAAAGATTATAAGGGGGAATTTGCAATACAAAGTTTTAACCCATTATATATAAACAAGGTAAAAAAACTAGCACCTTTTGTTACACGTGGAATACTTTCTACAAACGACACTGAAGATTTAAAAACAGAAAAACCACACGTTCGTTTTATAATTAAACGTATGGCACTTAATTTCTTGATTAAACCAGACTTTATAAGTTATAAGCATACGGGTATCCCACTTAAAAAACGCAAGATTAAAAATAAAAAAGTGCTTTGTTGGACTGTTACCGATAAAGAAACCTATAACCGTGTAAAACCACACGTTAACAACGTAATTTTCGAACATTTTATTCCAGAAGAGTAAAAAACAAAAAGGTTAGACATCCTGTCTAACCTTTTTAATTTATGGCTTTAAGTCAAAATATTAACTAGTCATCAAATTCTATGCAGTATAAATTACCGTCTACATCGCTATAATAACAGTCTTCACCGTAAAAATCTATCATTTCGGGCTCGATATTATAGCCTTTTTCGATAATGTTGATATATGCTTTTTGCTTTTTAGAAACAAGGTCTATAATGCGAATTGCCGGTGGGTTGATAGGGCTATCCGAAAACCCTTCGGCAGAGTAAAGATAGTCGTCGTGTATAATACCACCTTGAATAAAACGATGAAAAGGACAATCAAATTGGTCGATAATATCTTCGGGGGTGAATTTTACCCTTTTTACGCCGTAAACGGTATCCATTTCGCCGTCAGTTAAGGTAGGAATTTTAAACTTAAAATATCGTGTGCCGAGATTTTCATCTCTCATAACAAACCCGTAGTAGTATTTGTTTTTACTGTCTATTAAAAAGTTTCCGTAAGGGCGAACACCATAGGCATCGGGTTGGGCTTTCCAAAGTGTTGCATCGTTGGTAAAACCGATTTCAATTAACTGAACTAGCGTTGTTTTAAAGGTATTTTCTTCTCGTTGTAGTCTATAAACACAACAAACACCTATCATTTTATCTTCAAATTTTGCAAAGTTATTGTATATATTTGAGTAAAGCAAGGGGTATTCATCGTTTATATCGTAATATTCAATACCGAAACAAACAGCGTTGCTGTGAGGCGCAATACGGTCGGATTGGTCAAGAACGAAAGTGCCGATAGGTTCAAGTTCTTTAACACAATTAGAGTCTATATCTTTTAAATCATAAACAAAACATTGCCCTTTGCTTTTGAAACGGAATAGTTGATTTTTCCAAATAACGCCGTCTTGCCCACTTTGTATTTTTGCTAGTTGCTTTATATTCATAGCAAGCTCTCCGTCTAGTTAATAAATTATTTTAATTATACTACACCATTACCACGTTAGCAACAATAAAACTAAAGTTTTTTTAAGTATTTAGACATACAAAAAAGGGTAGGAACTTTCCTACCCTTTTTTAATGTGGAGCTACTGACGGGACACTTCTCCGTTGCACGGCAACTACGAAGCCCTATGCCCATCAAAGATTGTCCGTCATTTGACGGGCGAACCAAGGTTCTCACCCGAAATAGTATTCAAATTAAAAAGGATGGCATTTTAACCATCCTTTTTTATTTTGGAGCTACTGACGGGACACTTCTCCGTTGCATTGCAACTACGAAGCCCTATGCCCATCAAGGATTGTCCGTCATTTGACGGGCGAACCAAGGTTCTCACCCGAAACAGTATTCAAATTAAAAAGGATGGCATTTTAACCATCCTTTTTTATTTTGGAGCTACTGACGGGATTCGAACCTGCGACCTGCTGATTACGAATCAGCTGCTCTACCAACTGAGCCACAGTAGCGAAATATATTCAAGCAAATTTAAGTTTGCTTGAATATATTATCATAAATTTTATAAATTATCAACCATTTTTAAGTGTTATTTGTTAATTTTAAAACCTAAAGAATCTAACCACTCTTTTGCTAAGCCGTACCACTTCGCAACGTAAGGATGTGGCGAGTTGGTTTCCCCTGTAGCAAGCGACAAACCGTGATGTCCGTAAGCTAAAATATGTAATTCAAACGGAACTTTTGCTTTTCTATAAGCCGATGCCATTAAAAAACTGTTTTCACAAGGTACTGCATCGTCTTCTACGGTAGACCAGATAAACGCTGGTGAGCTATTTTCAGTTACTCTATTTTCTAAAGACAAGAATTTTTCTAGTTTAGCATCTTTCCCTGAAATTCTTTCTAGACTGCCACGATGAGCATACTCGTTAGACGTGATTACGGGATAACTTAAAACCACTGCGTCGGGACGACATAAACTCGCTTTATCGCCTAAAAATTCTTTTATAACGTCTTCGTTAAATAACGTTGCTAGCATTGCCGTTAAATGACCACCTGCCGAAAAGCCGATTGCTCCTACGTGGTTAATGTCGGTGTTTTGTGTTTCGGCGTTTTCTCTAATATACGCTAACGCCATACACCCTTCGATTAGTTGATAAGGATAACTAACGTTATCTCCTACGGTGTATTCTAAGGTAAATGCGTTATAGCCGTCGGCTACAAACTGCAACGCAACCTGCTCTTTTTCTCTTGAAGACACGTGGGCATACCCACCACCTGGAATTACTAGCATTGCAGGACGGATTCTATCTTC
>JAFVOW010000109.1 GCA_017505625.1 Clostridia bacterium
AAAATTCTGTCTTCTTTAGAAATGTATTCTTCAGGTACTATCAAGGTGTTTAGTTTTTCGTGAGTGAAAGAATAACACTCTGCCGAATAAACGTTTCCCGTGACGTTACTCGTTTTACTTTTTTTAGCAAAAACTACGTTACAATTAAAAAACTGCGCAGTAAGACAAGAAAGTCCTATACCCGACGCTTCGACGGTTAGGATTTTCGTTACCCCGCAGTTTGAGAAGTGCTTATAAACGTCTTTGCCTAGTTTTTTTAGCAGGTTGACGTCCATTTGATGATTAAAAAACGAGCCTACTTTTAAAACGTTTCCGCCTAAAACAACCCCTTTTTCTTTAATTGCTTTTTCGAGTAATTTCATCTTTAACCTTGTGCTTCGGTAGTTTTAATTAATAATCGAACAAATATCGCTTTTATTATATCAAATTATATAAAATTAGTCAATATTTTTTTAAACTTAACACCTAATTTCTTTTTAACATTTCCCAAGAAACATCGCTCGGGTCGTAATTTTCAATATACTCGATTAAGTCGGTAGGATTATCAAAACTCTTTACAAGTTTTTCGCATTCTTTGTTCATAAATCCGCCGTCCATAGATTTTTTTAACATTTCTATCATGTGGTCGTAATAGCCGTCAATATTATATATTGCTATTGCTTTGTCGTGTCTGCCTAGTTGCTTTAAGGTAAACACCTGAAAGAACTCTTCAAAAGTCCCTATTCCACCCGGAACAATTATAAACGCTTTGCAACCGTCTTCCATTTTGGTTTTTCTTTCTGCCATAGTTTCAGTGTAAGTTATTTCGTCGGCTTCATAAAAAATTGCTTCGTATCCACCTTCTTCAAAAAACTTGGGGATTACACCGTGAACGTGACCGCCACCAGCCTTAAAACCCCTTGCGGCTGCACCCATAAGACCTTCAGAACCTGCACCAAATATAAGCGAGTGTCCTTTTTTTGCCAATTCTTTTCCTAACTCAAAAGTTTTTTGTTTATAATTTTCTTTTATTTTATCACTTGCCGAACCGTATACGCATACTCTCATTTTAGTTCTCCTTAAAAATTTAGTCGCATCTATTATATGTAATTTTATTAGATTTGATTTATTTTGTCAACACACTGTTTGATTTTTTGTAAGTGTTGTGCTAAAATACCGTTTATGACTACAATTTTTATTACTATAATCTTTATTCTATATATAGGTTTAGGGCTTCCCGATTCTTCTTTCGGAACGGCACTTCCCGCTATGTGGCTAGAACTTAATCTGCCGTTATCTCTAGCGAGTGTTGTTTCTCTACTCATTTCTATCGGAACAACAATCTCGTCGTTTTATAGCGCAAAACTCGTAAATAAGTTCGGCACGGGATTTGTTGTTGCTTTTTCCACCCTGCTTTCGGCATTATCTTTATTAGGGTTTTACTTCACCAACTCTTTTTGGTTCACTTGCGTATTAACAATTCCTTTGGGGTTAGGTGCAGGAGCGATAGATTCAGCGATAAACAGTTACGTCGCTAGCCGTTATTCCTCGGCTATAATGAGTTTTTTGCACTGTTTTTACGGAATAGGTGTTTCGGTAACCCCCTTTATTTTTTCGTACACGCTTTCTTTTAATAACGACTGGCGTTCGGGATATTATTATTTATTCTTAATACAAATAATAATAGCGTTGCTAGCGTTTTTATCTATTCCCTTATGGAACAAACAAAAAATACCAAAAGAATATGCAAGTAACGTTGAATACGTTGACGTTTCCTATGCACGGATGGCAAAATCCCCTGCAATTCGTGCCGTATGGATAGCGTTTTTTACTACTTGTGCGCTAGAGTTTACTTGCGACGTTTGGGGCGCAAGTTATTTAGTTTCTTTAGGGCTTACCGAATCACGTGCGGCTAGTTTTATAACTCTTTACTACGTAGGCATAACGCTTGGTAGGTTTTTAT
Organism: Clostridia bacterium; assembly: GCA_017505625.1. Taxonomy (GTDB): domain Bacteria; phylum Bacillota; class Clostridia; order Christensenellales; family Borkfalkiaceae; genus UBA1259. The sequence continues at coordinate 1,943 of JAFVOW010000109.1, forward strand.
CTGGCATTTTGAACACGAAAATTTCGCCCGAAAAAGTTACGGCTATCGGTTACGTTTTGATAGGTTTAGGAATCACTACTTTGTTCTTACCCCTTCCCGCTGTCTATAAAGGAATAGGTCTTGCTTTTATAGGATTAGGAAACGGACCGACCTTTCCCAACCTTACTTATTTAACCGCCGAGCATTTTGGAAAGAACACTTCGCCGTCGTTAGTTGCTTCGCAAATGGTGGCGTCTAATCTCGGCATTATGATAGTTCCACCACTTTTAGGATTGGTTTTTGACTACACGTCGATTAGCCTTTTCCCAATTTCCGTTGCAGTGAGTTTCGTTCTTCTAACAGTTTATACTGTGCTTTATTTTAAACGGCCTAAAATTTCGCTATAGTATTGCATTTTTCTTTAGATTTTGCTATAATATATCTATGAAAAAGATTGCTCAATTTTTTAAGGTAAGTGAAGAAGAATTTTTAAAAGAAGGAAATCTTTCTGCATACAATTCGGTGATTTTACCAAAACGTGCTACGTCGGGTTCTGCTGGATACGATTTCTTTGCGTCTGAAACGTTTACCGTTCAGCCTAACCAAACGATAAAAATTGCTACTGGTGTTAGAGTTAAAATCGAAGAAGGTTGGGTTTTAAAAATCTATCCTAGAAGTTCACTTGGTTTTAAGTATAGACTAACGCTTAACAACACCGTTGGAATAATTGACAGCGATTACTATTTCGCCTATAACGAAGGTCATATCTTTATCAAAATGACTAACTGTGGCGATAAAGAGTTAACCGTTGAAAAAGGCAAGGCGTTTGCGCAAGGCATTTTCGTTGAATACGGCATAACCGTTGACGACGATTGCGACGTGATTAGAACGGGCGGAATTGGTAGCACTGACAAAAAATAAATATATAGGTGATGAATATGAAAAAAATTAAACTAGAAAAACTCACAAAAGAATCTTTCGCACCATTTGGTTGTTTTTATGATATGATAAACCCCGACGGCACTGCCGAAACGGGTGATTTCCATTCTTTTTACCCCGATAGACTTCCCGTTTATTTCGACAAGAAAATTGCTTTTTCACCACTCGTAGTTAATAGATTAGACCCAATAAAAATCGGACGCATTGAATATCACGAAGACACTCCGGAAATTATTCTTCCTTTAACCGACGATGCGATAATACACGTTGCAAGCCCCTCAAAAGAAGTTCCTACGGCTGAACAAACCAAAGCGTTTTTAGTTCCCAAAAACACTATGGTTAAATTAAAACCTTTTGTATGGCATTATGCACCGCTACCTGCAACAAATGAAAAAATAACGGTGATTATTGGTCTTCCCGTGCTTACCTACAAAAACAATTGTATAGTTGTTGACCTAAAAGAAGATGAACAATTTATTATCGAAAAATAAAACATTATATATTTAAAAAGATAAATCGGCGAAAACTTTCGCCGATTTTTTGTTTATAAATTCTTAAATTGTGAGTTGTAAAGTTTAGCGTTTTCGCCGTCTTTTTCTAGTAACGTATCGTGATTACCTAGTTCAACAATTTCGCCGTCTTTAACCACTGCTATTTTGTCGGCGTTCTTAATTGTAGAAAGCCTATGCGCTACGACGATGGTTGTTCTACCTTTACACAACTCGTCTAAAGATTTTTGTATGAGTATTTCCGTTGCGTTATCTAATGCGCTAGTCGCTTCGTCTAAAATAAGAATTGGTGGGTTTTTTAGGAACACTCTTGCAATAGATAGTCTTTGTTTTTGCCCGCCCGAAAGTTTTACACCACGTTCGCCTATTATCGTATCGTAACCATCGGGAAGCGACTGCACAAACTCGTGAATATTAGCACGTCTTGACGCCTCTAAAACTTCTTCTTTGGTTGCATAAGGGTTACCGTACAAAATGTTATCGTATATGCTAGAATTAAAAAGATATACGTCTTGCTGAACGATACCGATATTTTTACGTAAACTCTCCGCCGTAACGTTGTTAACGTTTTTGCCGTCTACTGTAATTTCGCCCTTTTCTATCGAGTAAAATCTCGGAAGCAAATGACATACCGTCGTTTTACCACCACCACTAGGACCAACGAGAGCAAATATTTCGCCTTTATTAATTTTAAGCGATAAATTACGTATTACGTCTATATTGTTGCCGTATTCAAAGGTAACGCCCTTAAACTCTATTTCGCCTAAAACTTTTTCAAGTTCTATAGCATTGTCTTTATCTTTTTCACTAGGAGTGTCCATAATTTCTGTAAAGCGCTTAAATCCAGTTACGCCGTTTTGGTATTGTTCCATAAACATTATTAGTTGACGTACGGGTGCTAGGAACACGTTTATCGAAACGATAAACGCCGTGTAGTCGCCAAGACCTATTGCCCCTGCGTATAAAAACAAACCACCTGCGATTAAGACTACTACGTTAAACACCTCGGTAACGAAAGTTGTCGTCGAATGGAACACACCCATTGCGTGATAAGCTTTTTTTCTTGCGCCTACGAATTTTTCGTTGCCCTTTTCAAACTTTTCCGTTTCCGATTGCGAATTGGTGTACGCTTTGGTTACACGTATACCCGAAATACTGCTTTCTAGTGAAGCGTTGATTTCGGCAACGGCACGTCTACTTTCCATAAAAGCGTCTCTCATCTTTTTGCGTACGGTAAACGAAATAACTAAAAGCACGGGAACGCATGCAAATATTATAAGCGTTAGATAGATATGTATAGTTGCAAGGTATATAAACGACGCTATTATAGATATTGAAGATATAATAATGTTTTCTGGGCCGTGATGCGCTAGTTCGCTTATATCGTTTAAATCGTTTGTCATTCTAGACATTATTTTACCCGTTTCGTTATCGTCGTAAAACTTGTACGGTAACGTTTGCAAATGGTTAAACATATCAGAACGCATTTTGGCTTGCATTTTTACGCCGACCATGTGACCTTGATACTGTATGAAATAATTTAGCAACAATCTCACAACGTAAATACCAAGTAGGCACGCCCCGAATATAATTATTCTCTGGTAATCTTTTTCGGGTATGTAGACGTTAAGCATTGAACGGGTTATCATAGGATAAAATATCCCCGCCATTGCCACGATAAACGACGCCAACATATCTAGCGCAAAAGTGAGTTTATGCGGTTTATAATACGATAAAAATCTTTTTAACAAGTTCTATTTCCCTTCTTCTATAGTGTATTTGTAAAGTTCGGATTTTGAAATCCCACGTTCTTTTGCCACTTTCTTTAGTGCTTCTTTTTTATCTACTCCCGAAGCGATATATTTTTCTATAAGTTCTTTTTCCGTTAAATCTTTATTCTCATCGGTTTTAACGTATTCTACTAATAAAACGTACTCTCCTTTAGGTTCGAACGGATATCCGTCTTTAAGCTTAAACCTTTCAACTTTTTCGTGTAATTTGGTTATTTCTTTGACGGCGACGGCAGGACGATTGCCGAGTACTGAATATAAGGTTTCTACGTCCTTTTTCACGTCGTGTGGGGCTGAATAAAATATAAGGGTTGCAGGAGTATCCTTAAAACTTAACAAGAGTTCTTCTCTTTGAGTTTTTTTGTCGGGCAAGAACCCTATAAAACAAAACCTTTCGCTGTTTACCCCCGATAGCACTAGCGCCGAAGTAAACGCCGAAGCACCTGGAACTACGGTGTATTCTAAACCGTTTTCCATTAGCGTTTTAACTAAAACGTTGCCGGGGTCGGAAATCACCGGCATACCTGCATCGGTAATAACTGCAACCGACTTGTTTTGATTTAGTAATTCCACAATTTTTTGACACGCTTCACGCTCGTTAAATTTGTGATAACTTATAAGTGGTTTTTTTATATCATAATGATTTAGAAGCGTTATAGAGTGGCGAGTATCTTCACACGCAATCACGTCTACTTCTTTTAAGGTTTCTATCGCCCTAAAGGTTATATCTTTTAGATTGCCTATTGGCGTTGCTACGAAATATAACATTTTTACTCCTTTAATTTATTATGGTTTTTAAAAGTTTTACACCTGGGTTTCCACCCTTTACCGCTTGAACAAGCACCAAATATGGGTCTTTATCTTTTGCCGAAACGGGCTGTATAATTTTAGGTTCTAAACCGTGTTCTTTTAAGGTATAAATTAGTTCCGCTATTCTATCTGCACGGTAAACTAAACACGTTCTCCCGCCGTATTTTAAGGCATGGGATATGCTATTTACTAGGTTTTTAAGGTCTAGTTTTATCTCGGTTTTACAAACGGCGATGCTTGGATTTTCGGCAAAAGCACCATCTTTAGGTTTTGTGTACGGCGGATTGCAAACTACTAAAGAAAACTTGCCGTAATACTTTTTATCTAATTCGTTTAGGTCAGTATTTACTGCAGTAAATTTATCTTGTAAACAGTTATACTCTATACTTTTTACCGACAAGTCGTACATTGGTTTTTGTAGTTCAAATAGCGTTACGCTGTTTATTAAGTCGGGGTTTAAGCCGTATAAGTGAAGCCCCACTATTCCACTCCCCGAACAAAAATCGGCAACGACGTCGCCTTTTTTTACGGTAGCAAAGCGTGATAAAAGTACTGCGTCTGAAGTGAAGCAGTATAATTCATCGTCTTGGAATATTTTTAGGTTTAATAAGTTTAAATCTTCTAATCTAATCATTTTAGAAAAAATTTAAGGCACGAGAATCTCGTGCCTTAACGTCGACTTGCTATTCTTATTCTTCAGAAATAGCCTCTACAGGGCAACCGCCAGCGCAAGCACCACAGCTGATGCAAGTATCAGCATCGATAGTGTATTGAGCGTCGCCTTGGCTAATAGCACCTACGGGGCAAGTATCTGCACATGCACCGCATGAAATGCAAGCATCGCTAATTTTATAAGCCATTAGAGTTTACCTCCTAAATATTTTCTTCGATTATTTTATCACAAAATTTTTAAGATGTAAACAGTTTATCCTAAAATTTTGTCGCTATCTTCCAAATCTTCGTCGTCATCGTCTTTAGTAGAAACGTTACGCTTAAAATCTAGCCTGTCCGTCGGGAAATCTTTGTACACTTCCGAACCGTCGGGTTTAGAAATTTTTACTTTAGTAATAAGTTTTAGCATATCATTTGAAATTACCACGCCCGTTCCTTCTGGAGTACCTACAGTACCACCAATTTTGGGCATCTTCTTGTAAACTTCAGCATAGTAATCGTTTTCGTACGATAAACAACACATAAGTCTTCCACAAAGCCCTGAAATTTTAGACGGATTTAGATGTAAGCCTTGGTTTTTAGCCATTTTAATAGATACTTTACAAAAATCTGACATAGCGCCTGCGCAACAGCACGTTCTTCCGCAAGGGGCTATACCTCCTAAAATTTTCGTTTCGTCTCTTATGCCTACTTGGCGAAGTTCTATTCTTAAATGGAAATGCGACGCCAAAACTTTTACGAGTTCTCTAAAATCTATTCTTCCTTCTGCAGAGAAATAGAAAATAAGTTTTTTACCGTCAAAAGAAAATTCAGCGCCGATAAGTTTCATTTCAAGATTTTGTTCCCTGATTTTTGCTTCAGCAAACTCTAATGCGTCGGGAATCTTTTTATTGTTCTCACGCATAATTTTTTCGTCTTTTTCGGTAGCTTTTCTAATAACGGGTTTTAGGGGATGAACGAGTTCGCTATCGCTTACCTCCTTAACGTCGAAAACTACGGTAGCATATTCTAGCCCTTTTGCCGTTTCAACGATTACACCCGAATTTATTTGGTATTTATCTTTTTCGTTTGCTGGCGAAAAATAATATACTTTAGCAGTATTCTTAAATTTTACGCCTATAATTTTTGCCATATAAATTTGCCCTCCAATATAGAAAAGATAAGCCACTCTATAAGCATAGTGGGGTTAGCGTTAAACTTTTTTCGTTTATAACTTTCAGTTATCTTTTCTAAAGCATATAGTATTGAACCGTTATTAAATCCTTTTATAGATTTTAATAATGGTATGTGATTTGTGTTTTTAATTAAGTTTTCTTTGCCTTGCGTTAGATAAAGCAATTCGCCAAGAACCGTTTCTAGTCCGCTTATAAATTCAGTAACGTCTATAGCCTTAGCAATTTTATTAGAATATTTTAACACGTCTTTACTAGACGTCATATTTATTAAAACGTCGAACACTAATTCGGTAACACTTAAAGCGTTTGCGTCGTTGTATAAAGATTTTGCTTTCCCCAAAGTACCGTCGCCCGACTGCACTGCGGTTAAAAGTTTTTCTTTATTTTGACAGTCATTTTCTAGTGCTTTAACAATTAAATCATCGGAAAACTCTGAAATTTCTACTTTTTTAACTCTAGACAAAACCGTGCTAAGAAGTGGATACGTCGTGGTAGCACCCATTATAATTATAACGTTTTTGGGTGGTTCTTCTAAAGTTTTTAAGAGCTTGTTTTGTGCCGAAGCGTTCATAGTTTCGGCGTGGTTAAGAATAAATATTTTCTTGTCGTTTTCAACGGGCTTTACGTAACTTTCAGCAATTAAAGCTTCAACGTCTGCCGTTAAAATACTTTCTTTATCTTTAGGAAAACTTAAAACGTCAGCATAACTGTCCGCATCAATCGCCTTGCACGCTCTACAATTTAAGCAAGGCTCTAACTCGTTACAAGCAACGATTTTTGCTAAAACTTTTAGATAGTCGTTAAGGTATTGTTTTTCGGGCGACACGACTAAATATGCGTGCGAAAGCGCACCCGTTTTTTTGTCGTTAATGAAAGTTTTATAAGCGCCCGAATTTTTTAATAGGCATAAAAAGTCTATCAAATTATACCCCTCTGTTTTAATGCGTTTACAATTTTAGCGTGGGTTTGTTCTTTTTCTCCCGACGCATCTATTACGCTGAATCTATCTTTGTATTTTTCGGCTAAGGTTAAATAGCCTTGATACACTTTGTTGTGAAATTCTATACCAGAAAGTTCTAGTCTGTCCGTTTTGTCTACGCCACCTTTTCTTTTGAACGCTTGTTCTGGAGAAAGATTTAAAAATAGCGTGCAATCAGGCATACAGTTCTCTATTGCGTAAGAATTGATGTTTTTAATAAAATCAAACCCTAGTCCCCTTGCCGTGCCTTGGTACGCAAACGACGAATCTATATATCTATCGCAAATAACTAACTCGCCACGTTCTAGTCTTGGGAGAATTTCTTCTTTAATAAGCTGTATGCGAGAAGATGCGTAAAGCATTGCTTCGCACTCGTCGGTCATTGAAACGTTTTTGCCGTCTAAAATTATGTTTCTTATTTGTTCGGCAATAGGCGTTCCTCCCGGTTCTCTCGTCATATAAAATTTTATACCGTTATTTACTAGGTACTCTTCAAGCATTTTGAGTTGGCGTGATTTTCCTACGCCCTCGCACCCTTCTAACGTTACGAATTTACCTTTCATTGTTTTATCTTCCTTGGTATAAGTTACTGCAACTTCTAACGATAGCGTTTATGAACGTTATTACGTCAAATTGTTCGTCTGGTTGTTGTTCACGAAAATTAAACGCCATTAGCACTACGTTTTCGGCAGTTTGCGCTTCGCCTACTGCAAAAAGCGACGACGTGGAAATTTTGTTCGTTCCACCAACTAGTGCGTTTAGGTTTATACCGTACTTGGCGTTTTCTCTGCCCTCGTCAATTTCTTGTTGTAACCATCTAGTAAAATCGGGTTTGTTTTCTTCAGAACTTTGTTCTAAACTTTGTGAAAATCTAGTGTATTTATAAAAAACGTCTTCTCCACAGCTTAGCAAATATTCAAAATCTAAAACTTCTTTGTCTAGTCTTAAAATTCTACTTTTTTCTAGAACTATACCGTCTGCTTTTTCTTGTTCTGTTCTAAAACGGTTATCGTTTTCCATACGTGCAAGAAAATGAGCTGTGATTTTAGCATCGTCGTAGCTACCGTTAGTTTTGAACGTTTCTAAATACGTTTTAGCGTCGTTTAATAGCCTATCGAACGTATAAACGTAGCCTGAGTCTATAATACTTTGCGCCCTACCTACACCATACTCGTCTTTAATGGGTTCGGTAAAAATTACGTCGCCATCTTTTACTTCAAGACGTGTATGCAAAACGTCGTTCTCACCATAAAATATTCCTTCTCTTTCTACTCTCAAGATATTTATGGGGTCGAACACTTCTTCATCAGAAAGAAGTTGTAAAAAAGCGTCTTCGTTTTTAGACGTAATACTGTAATCGACGTAGTACTTAAAATTTTGGCCTCTGGTAAGTTTTACAGACGTTACTTGGAAAATAAATTGCCATAATAAGACTAATGCTATGAAAGTAAAAATCATAGCAATCCAATCGTATGAAAATAATTGAGATAGTCTTTTTTTGGTAATTTTGTTGTCCATTTATTTTGCCTTTTTAGTTAGCCTTAGGTTTCATTGTGGGGAATAAAATTACGTCCCTAATAGAAGCGCTATCGGTTAGAAGCATTACTAATCTATCTACACCAAAACCGAGTCCACCTGTTGGGGGCATACCGTATTCTAGTGCAGTTACGAAATCTTCGTCAACCCTTGCGTCGTTACCGCCTTTAGCACGTTTTGCTTCTACTTGGCGAACAAATCTTTCTCTTTGGTCGATGGGGTCGTTAAGTTCTGAGAAAGCGTTGCCCATTTCTCTTGCGTAAATGAAATATTCAAATCTTTCGGTAAACGCAGGATTATCTTTCTTTCTCTTAGCAAGCGGAGAATTTTCTACGGGATAGTCGTAGATAAAGGTAGGTTGAACTAAGTTTTCTTCAACGAACGCATCAAAGAACGCTATTAAAACGTGGCCTTTAGTCGCTTGGTCGCCTTCTTCAACTACTACGCCTTTTTCTTTAGCAACTTTTCTTGCGTCTTCATCGGTTTTCCAGTCGTTATAGTCTACGCCAGCGTATTTTTTAACGGCTTCTATCATGGTAAGTCTTTCCCAAGGTTTACCCATATCGATGTCTACGCCTTGATAAGTAATTTGTGCAGTTCCGCAAACCTCTTCGGCGATAGTGCGATACATGTTTTCGATTAAGTTCATCATATCAACGTAATCGCTGTATGCTTGATACATTTCAACGGTAGTAAATTCGGGGTTATGAGACCTGTCCATACCTTCGTTTCTGAAAATTCTACCTACTTCGTAAACTTTATCAAATCCACCTACTATTAAACGTTTTAAGTAAAGTTCGGTTTCTATTCTTAGATACATAGGAATATCTAATGCGTTATGGTGAGTTTTAAAAGGTCTAGCAGATGCACCGATTTCTAAAGGTTGTAAAACGGGAGTATCTACTTCGAGATAACCAACGCTATCTAAATAGTTTCTAATAGCCGTTAAAATTTTAGAACGCATAACGAAAGTGCGTTTAACTTCGGGGTTGGCAATTAAGTCTACTTCTCTTTGACGGTATCTCATATCTTCGTCTTTTAAGCCGTGATATTTTTCGGGCAGTGGAAGTAACGATTTAGATAATAATTGTACGCTTTGTGCGTGAATAGATACTTCGCCCGTACGAGTCTTAAACACAAACCCGGTTATACCTATAATATCGCCAATGTCGTAATCTTTAAACGCCAAATAGTCGTCGCCTAAATCGTTTATAGATAAATACGATTGAATAGTTCCTTTGCCGTCTAGAATTACTGCAAACGAAGCCTTACCCATAATACGTTTACTGATAAGTCTACCCGCAATGCCTACCGTTTGGTTTTCCATAGCATCGTAGTTGTCTTTTATGTCTTGGCTATACGCAGTTCTATCGTATTTTACTATTTCGTAAGGATTTTTGCCTTGTTCTTTTAAGGACGCTAATTTTTCACGACGTACCCTTAATATTTCGTTTAGGTCTAGTTCTTCAGTTTGTGGTGTTAAGTTTTTTTCTTCCATGGTCTTTCCTATTATAAATTACATTACTTTTTTAATTGTGATAGTGGTTACGCCTGCAGGAACTTTTACCGTTACGGTATCACCCGCTTTATGTCCTAAAAGTGCGTTACCAATGGGAGATTCGTTAGAAATTCTACCTTGCTCAACGTCAGCTTCAGTAGTTCCTACGATTTCGTAAGATAAGGTTTCGCCCGATTCGTTATCAATAATTTCTACCTTGCTTCCTAACGATACCGTTCCCTTTTTAGCCAAATTTTCTTGTATAATAACAGCGTATTTTAACTTTGCTTCGATTTCAACGATTTCGCCTTCAATCATTGCTTGTTCGTTTTTAGCTGCGTCGTATTCAGCGTTTTCCGAAAGGTCGCCGAAATCTCTTGCCGTTTTAATACGTTCGGTAATTTCTGCACGCTTCGTTGCCTTTAAGTATTCAAGACGTTTTTCAAGTTCTTCTTTGCCTTCTTTAGTAAGTATTACTTCTTCTGCCATAATATATAGCCTCCGTTTTTAATCTCTATTTTCTCAATTTATATATTATAATATATAAACCCCTCCTTGTCAACCCAATTAAAAGTACCCGTTTGTGAAAAAAATTAAACTTTTTAGATAAAATTTTCCATTTGCTATTGACCAAATTGCCTTTTTATGGTAAAATATAATCAATTAAGGGAAAAGTATTGGTAAAATCATCTTTTGTTTTTGACCAAAATTTCAATCCGATACTGAAGAAAATTTCTGGATAATATATGAAAAAAGAAGGTTGCAAAAGCAACCTTCTTTTATTTATTCTTTGGCTTTTTGAAAACTATTCCTTTTCACAGTAATCGCCACAGCAAGTGCAACTCTTATTAGCACAAGTAACCTTAATGCTTTCTAGTCTACAATTAAGTCCACCTGCATTATGCTTGCATTTTTCTACGTCGCATTTAATATATTGGTTAGCGTACATATTCTTACTCCTTTTTTTATCTAGTATACCCTTGATAAAAGTTTATATACAAAATTTATTATTGACAATTGCTTGTTTTTCGAGTACAATAAAATAAAGGAGATATATTATGAAAGTTGTACTTATTAAAGACGTTAAAGGTTCGGGTAAAGCCGGCGATATAATTGAAGCAAAAGACGGATACGCTAAAAACTTTTTAATCAAAAACGGTTTAGCAAAAGTTGCAGATACGCAAGCACTTGCAGAAAATAAAGCACAAAAAGACGCTAAAAACTTCCACCGCCAAGAAGAATTAAAGAAAAATAAAGAATTACGTGAAAAACTTGACGGCATTAAGGTTACCGTTTCAGTTAAAGCCGGAGAATCTGGTAAGTTTTTCGGTAGCGTAACTAACAAAGAAATCGCTGAGAAACTATATGAACTAGGTTTTGATATCGACAAGAAAAAAATTATTTTACAAGCAGGTATTAAAACTGCAGGCACTTATCCTGTAACCGTAAAAATTTCCCCCGAAGAAACTGCAAAACTCACCGTTGACATCATTAACTAATATTATTAAAAAATTTAACGCCTACGCTATTCAGCGTAGGCGTTTTTGTTATCTATTATTCCTTGATAACGTTTAATCTTTCGTATAGTTTTATTAGTGGATAAAACAAACAACTCATTGTAACTACCGAACATATAGTTTGTGGAATAACGGCGTAAAGAGATGCTATAAAATAGGCTTTAGCCGTTTCACGAGAATATCCGTAAAATAACGGCGTAATAACGTTATCTAGCATTGTGAAAATGACAGTTAAAATTAGTACGGTTATCATTAATATAACCATAATTTTTGCCGACAATTTTCTTTTAAAAACAAAAGACAATCCACCTACTACAACTGCAAAAAGATTGTAGTAGATGAGATATAGTATTATAACAGTCGGAATAAATCCGAATATAAAACACCTAATCAAAGTAAAACAAGTTGCAAGCATTAAACCGTTTTTTGTTCCCCGTGCATACACAAAAGAAGCAAACAAAACGGTAACGATTTCTATACCTGAAATCCCTGAAAGTGCAAGTTGTCCGCCTAGGAGTAGTGCAGTAAATACTCCTATAAGCGTAACGTCTTTAATTTTCATTTTTTAAAATTGAACGTAAGATAATACGTAGGTCATACCCGATTTAACTATAACGCCCGAAATACCTAGAGTTGTAGATTTATAAGTTTTGCCGTCAATAGTAATTTCCGTTCCCCAATCGCTAGTGTCAGAAAAATCGGGGTCGTCGGTGTAAACCATCCAACAAGGATTACCACCGATTCCGTTTTTAACTCCGTTTACCGAAGTTATAAACATACCGTAAATACTGCTAGAAGTTGTAAACGATAATTTGCCGTCGAGTTCTAATGCGTTCATGTAATCGTTTAAAGTAGTAGTTTCGGTTATTTCGTATTTAGCCCCATCTGCAGTAAAAACAACGTTTTCCGCTTCGCTGTTAGAACATGCAACGAAGACTAGAGATGACAAAAGCGTCATAAGTACAAGTGTTAATGATAATAATTTTTTCATTTATGTATCTCCTTTTAAAATTAAAATACGCCCTTGGGCGTACTTTTACTTTTAACCCTCAATTTCTTCACTGCCCAAGAAAGGGTTAAAAAAGTGAACAGGTTATCGGACTTCTTACCGTAATGACTGTTGTGGCGGAATTAAACCGCACTTCCCCTGCTTTTAGTCTAAATTTAGACAGTTTCACTTTAATTTATTTTTGCCTAAAGGCGTTTATTTTATTTTTTGTTTATTTAGAATCGTAAGTTTTTGCTACTACAAAGAAAAAAGTAGAAAGTTTATTTAGGTATTCGAAAATATAGTTACTACCACCATATTTTTCGTAAACTTTTGCATACGCACGTTCTACACGGCGAGTTACAGTTCTAAGAACGTGGGCTTTTGCCCCGAGAAGCGTTTCGCCTGGCAACGTAAACCCCGTAAACCCTCCCGTTTTTTCTTGATATTTATTTATAAGTTCAATTAGTTCGTTTACGTGGAGTTCGCCGATATGACCAAAGCCACCTGCAACTTCGCCCATCATAACCGAAAGTAAGTTTACAATCTTTCTTAAATTGTTTATAAGAGTTGTATCTTCTATATGATGAGTAAATTCCATAATGAAGGCACTAAGTTCGTCGGCACAACCAAAAAATTCTATTTTTTCATCGGTTTTTACCGTTTTATCGCCGATTAAATCGGTGGTTAAAGGTTTTTCTTTTATCATTTTTTCTCCCAAAAATAAAACGTTTCGGTGATTTTTTTCATCATTAAAGCCGAAATCAGAACGTCGGCACTTCCACCTATACTGACGTTATCGTTTTTGCATTGCTTGGTAATATTTTTACGCTTTCTTTATCGTTAGTATTAGCGGTTGATATTAGGTTTTTATAGTAAGAATATTTTTCTATCGTTACCGTTCGTTTTAACAGCACCGAGTCGTCGATTTTACCTACGATTTTAGTTAAAACTTCTAATAAATTATCTTCTTTTATAAGGGTTTTAGCGTAATCTACAACTAAAAATCCGTCTTTTGCCGATTTTCTTATTCCGCCAAAACCGTCTTGGTAAGCCTTATAGCCAAAAGTATTCATTTTTTGGCTATCTAAATCTTTACAAATTTCTTTTACCGTCAAATAAATTTCATCGTAACTAAGACCGCTTTTTATTGCGTAGCCACAAGCCCCTAAAAGTACGCACGCCATAAATATAAACCCTTTATAAGCGTTTGCACCTAAAGTCGTTTTAAACATTACTTCTTCGGCGTTTAAGCCAACTTCCCTTAGGCTATCAAACATACCGCCGATTTGGCTAGAGTTAAGTCCAACGAAAAAAGCTTTTGGTAAAACTCTTGATATTTCTTTACTTGCGTTTTCCATTAAACGGTAATTTAGGTCTATATGGCTTCCGTTATCGGTAGGCGTAACTAGTCCGAATTTGTTTTCTAAATTTAACTCGCCTAGTAAACTTTCTAAAAGTATATTTTGTAGTTTTTTGTGTATTTCTTCATAAGTTTTGCCGTTGAAAAAATCTAGTAATTCTTTTATACTATGCGTTTTGTTTTTGCCACAAACAAACGCTATATTAGAGCATAAAAAACATTTTCTCATCGTAGACCTTGTCAAACTCTCAGTTTGTCCTTTTAAGGTTACGTCTATATCAATAAATCTACCTAAACTATCGTTTTCTTCTAAAAATACGGCTTTTTCTTTTAAGTTTACCCCGCTTTTAGTTTCACCGATTACCGTGTCTCCGTCAGGCGACGGTAAATACACTAAATTTTCTACGCCTAGATTTTCTACAAGTTTAGTAAAATATGAAAGTAAAAGCCTTGACGACGGCAAGTTTTTTATTGGTCCTACGACGTTTGCTTTTATGCTTACGACGTCGGTAGTTTTACTAAATTTTTCTATAATCTTTCTACGATTTTCTCTAGCCGTTAGTATATCGTTAAACATTTTTACCACTCAGTATCATTTTTAGCACGGCACGTGTGCTTTGTGGTACAAGTTCTAAAGCCCTTTCTACTTCGCCGTTTTGTATATAATTTCTAACCGTTTTTGCAGAAATTTGTTGCCCGCTGAGTTTAAATCTTTCTACTATTTCGGCACCACTATCTAGTACGGTTTTCATTTGCTCGTTATACGTTTTCATATACCCGACACTCTCGCCACCAAAATAACGTTTAGAAATGCCAAGTTCACGCATAAAATAGTTCTTGAAAATTAAAGCGTCGTACTCGGCAAAGGCTTTGGTCGTTTGGTCTTCGGTTTTATAAAAATAATCGGGAAAGGTTGATTTTGAAACTACGTAACTCGTTGACGGCAACACACAAACTCTATCGCTAAAGCACCTAGTCGCCAAAAACGCTAAGGAATAGCGTTCCTTAAAAGTAAAATACGACAAGTCTTCTTCTAGCACGAACACCAAAACTTTTTCGTGGAATTTTAGCGCGTGTTCAATTAACCCTAAATGTCCTTCGGTAAAAGGGTTTCCGTTTAGTACAATTGCTCCGGAATTAGGATAGATAGCACCTAGTTCCATAGTAATTTTGGTTTTTAGTCCTTTTAAGGTTTCTAAAATGCTAGATTCTCCGCCTTCTAGAGAAACAAAGTTGTCGGAAGAAACCAAAACCTTTAACCCTAGCGACACGAACAAATCTTTGTACTCTGGTTTAGTGAATACTCTGTATCCGTAAATCTTATTTTCTCTTAATACGCCTATTGCGTAGTCAACGAGTTTTAACGCTAAGTTTTCGCCACGAACTTTTTTGTCTACTGCAAGTTGCATTATTAAATTGCCAAAAATAGATACCGTGCCGACGATTTCGCCGTCTAATTCCGCATAAAAAGTGTAGTCGACGTCTTGACGGAATTTTAGTTGATTTTCCGCCAAAAAGTCTTTTACTTTATCTTTTTCTTTGCTGATTACGGCTTGTTTTATTTGCATTTTTATACCTTAAATATGGTGTCGATAACCGTTCCGTCACGATACACCACTACTCCGACGGGGGTATCCGTTCTCGTTTGGTTTTTAGGAACGCCCGTTATTTCGTGTGCTGTTTTTAATAGTTCTTCTATGGTCATTATGGGAAGACGACTGTCTTTTAATTTTTCTAATAAATCTTTTCGTTTCGGGTTGATTGCTATGCCCCTTTCGGTAACTAAAACGTCTACGTCTTCACCTGGAGTGGTAACGGTTGTTACCTTTTCTTTTATTATGGGCATACGTGATTTTATAAGGTTTGTGGTAATTACCGTAACTTTAGCACCGTGTGCCGTATCACTGTGTCCACCAGAGCCACCCATAATTTTTCCGTGCGAGTCGGTTGTTACGTTTACGTTGAAATCTAAATCTATTTCGGTTGCACCGAGTATTACGAAATCTAGTTTATCGACTATATTATCATCGTAGCAATTTGCATAGCGACTGCCACTCATTGCGTGGTGAGTTTTGTTTTTTCCGATAGACTGAACTGCTTTTAAGTCGAAACACTGAACGTCGTAAAGTTCGCTAAAGAGCCCTTCTTCTAACATATCGGTAAAATATCCCGTTATACCGCCCGAGGCAAAACTGCCTTTTATTTTACGTTGTTTCATTAAATCTTTAACGTAAGAGGCAACGGCAAGGCTTGTTCCACCTGCCCCCGTTTGCATGCTAAGTCCGTCTTTAATTAAACCTAGTTCGTCTAAAACACCCGTTGCGTATCTTGCTATTTTTAGTCCAACCGGGTCTTTAGTGATTTTTGTTGTACCCGAAACTATTCCGTCGGGGTCGCCGATAGCGGGAACGGTTAACACGTAGTCAACGTATTTGCCGTCAAGTTGCGGATTGTCTACCTTTTCTACTAAATTATCGGTGACGAAAACTACCTTTTTAGCGTACTTTAAGTCGCTTTCGGCATAACCTAAACTACCGCAAGCACTTTTACCTATTGCACCCGTACCGTTGCCGTGTTTGTCCACCGTAGGCACGCCTAAAATAGCCACGTCGATTGTGAGTTCGCCCGTGCTAATTGCTAAAGGTCTACCACCGTGAGTGTACATTACTAGTAAGTTTTTAAGTTTGCCTTGACTTACTGCTTCGGCAACAGGACCGTTAAGATAGTCGGTCGATATTTTTGTAACGTTACCGTTTTCTATAAGTTCTACTAGTTGAAAATTGTTTGGAAAAATTGAACTTGGTGCAAGTGTTATATTTTTTAAGTTGCGACGTTTAATTTCTTTAATAACTTCGTTAAAAACGTAGTCGCCGTTCCTTAGATGATGGTGAAACGACAACGTACATCCGTCTTTAATACCTAACTCGTCAAACAAATGAGAATAATCGTCTAGCATTTTTATCTCGTTAGACGTTTGTTTTTCTTTTATTAAGTTAATTTTTTTAGTTTTGTAATCGTGGCTTGAAAGGAATGGCTTAAACCCTTCGGGAACAAACCTATTTAGAGAATTTTTCATAATTTTTATATAAGTTTATACGCTTTTGCTTTTTTTAGAATTTTGTTTGCACGTTCAATAACCGGTTTATCAACCATTTTGCCGTCAAGACTGAATACGCCTAGGCCTTTCTTTAACGCTTCGGCGTTAGCAGCTTCTACCCTTAGTGCCCACTCGATTTTTTCTTTAGTCGGAACGAAAGTTTTATTAATCGTAGTCACTTGGTTAGGATGTATTGCTGATTTTGAAGTAAAGCCGATAGAAACGGCAAATTCACAATCGGTTTTTAAACCGTCGTTGTCGTTTGTGTCGGTAAAAGGCGTATCGATACTGTCTATTTTATATGCCGAACACGCCATAACTAAACGCTGACGAGCATATAAAATTTCGTCGCCTTTTTTAGTTCTTATAACGTCTAAATCTGAGCTTAAATCTTCAGCACCGAGTAAAACACCGTCTACTCTAGGACAAGTTACGATTTTTTCTATTTCTAATACTGATTTTGCTAGTTCGATAATAGGAATAACTTTTATCTTTTTGGTTAAACCTTTTTCTTGTTCGATTTTAGTTAAAAGTTTGTCTAACTGCAATAGTCCGTCGTGGTCGGCTTTAGGAAGCATAATAGTGTCTATTCTATCCGATACGACGTATTCTAAATCGCTTGAATAAAAGTCGGTGTCCAGTCCGTTTATACGAATAACCACTTCCATCGGTAGCGATTTATTAAAGCGCAAAAATTCCGCAACAAGTTTTCTTGCGGAATCTTTTTCGGTAACCGAAACGGCGTCTTCTAAATCGTAGATGACGGCATCGGCTTCAAAAACGTCGGAGTTTTGTAGCATCGCAGGGTTATTCCCCGGCATAAAAAGTAAACTTCTTCTCATTTTACGCTTTCTCCATTCTTTCTATTGCAGTTAAAAGTCTTGCACGAATTGTGTAATCTAACGCACCTTTATCTTTGCAAATTACACAAACGTTACTAAGGTTTGCAGTTTTTAAGGTGTCTAAAATTACTGCTTTTATTTGTTCATAGAAAAAGTCGTAAACTATGCTTTCTATGATAATTTCAAGTTTTTCTGAACTTTTAACCGTTATAAGTGCGTCGTTAGACTCTAACGAACCAGCAATACCTATCTTCATTTGGGTTTCCTTATTATTTTTTATTTAGCACGACGATTTGCTGACGCTATAACCCTATTCATTTCGTTTTTAACTATCATATAGCCTTCGTCTACGCCCATACCGGGTTTTGCTAAACACTGAATAGCACGACAAGCAATAGCAATATTAGTGGTGGTTTTTGCAGATTGGTCTGTTTCGTTGCAAGTACCGCCACAGTAACTGCCTACGCCTTTTTGGTTGCAGTAAATAATTGCTTCGGCTACGTTGTTTACACCACCTAAATCGGGTGTTTTGATTTGAAGAACGTGACCTGCGTGTTCGTCGGCGAAAAGTTTTATGTCTTCTAGAGTATTACACCACTCGTCGGCAACGATTTGTAGTTTACTGCCCTTTTCGTCTAGCATCTTAGTTAATACTTTTTCATAGTGAAGCGTGCCTTCTCTATCGCCCGTGTCTATCGGTCCTTCAATACGAATAGCAAAGGGTTTTGCCGTCTCTTCTAATTGTAACAAATAATTAAACATTTTGTCAACGTCATAATTAAACGCAAGACCTATCGTTCCGTAAACGTCTATATGGAATACGGGATTATAATTTTCGTTTGCTCTGTGGTTTAAGATTCTATCTCTAAGCCAACCAACGTATTCTAACAAAATTTCGCCGTTTTTACCGAGTTTAGTTTCTACGTTGTTTATGAGTGCGTGAGGTAAAACGTCAGCCTCTTTTATTATCATTTTATCGGCGTTGTCGTGTCTATCGTCGCCCGATTGCGTGAATACGGGAATAGGTTCGTATGTTTTTCCGTCTACGTTATATTCTTCACGAATAACTTCTGCCATAGTTATACGGCGAGAAGATGCAGTTGCGTTTAATAACGCTTGGGTTATACCGTAACGAATAGCGGTATGTAAACGTTTGCCGTCTACCAATAATTTATCGTATTTTTCGGCTAGTGGCTTAAACTTTTCTACGTCTTCGCCAATAAGCATAGGTTTTAAGTTAGTTTCGATAAACGGAATAAAATCATCGGACAAGAACAAGGGGTCACGTCCGCCCGCACCCGAATATTGAACTGCAGCACAGTCGCCGTAGCCTACCGTTCCGTCTTCGAGAATTAATTGTATAGAAATTGCTTCGCCTGCTTGACGGATACTAGTGAATCCGTCGGTAACGGGTTCGCCTACGTAAAATATACCGTCGTGGCCTGCACCTTGTTTTATTGCTTTTTGGTCGTCAAAATAAAAGCCTGTGTAAGATTTTGTGAGTAATACGTCTACGATTTTCATTGTTTTTCTCCTTTTTAGAATTCGCCGTAAGAGGGTCTACCTACTAAGTGACCTACTGATACTGCGTAAATATCGTCAATAGTGAATTGGAAAGAAACGGGTCTGCCTTCGGCTTTAGCACGCTCTTCAATTTTCTTTTTATGAAATTCTTTAATCTCATCGGTTAAGGCAAGGTTACCAAACTCAAAAATTCTTATGTGGCCGTCGTTATCTCTTGCGGGTAAGATTAAACCTGCGTTAAACTTGCTGGGGGCAAACGGCACGTCGATTAATCCTTGCTTAAAGGCGTTTACAGTACCAACAGCAAGGTCACCGTCGCCAACTTTTATAACTGCATCCATTAAACAGTTTACTTCTTTTTTAATTTGCTCGATTTCTTCTCTTAATGCCGGTGATTCGGGATATCTTTGGTCGCAAAGAAGTCTTGTTACGAGTTTAGAAGCCTTAATACCTTGAGCGTTTGCTTCTTTGGTGGGAATACCTACTGATTCGTGCGGGGTTTTTGTTATCATTTTGGTTGCGCCTGACAAAGCGCCTACCGTTGAACTTAACGAAATAAGACCTAACGCTTCAGTTTCGTCGTGCGGGAAACCTCCCATCCATTGGTGGAATACCGTGGTTACAACCATATCTTTATAGCCGAATTTTTCTAAGTATTCTTCGGTTTGTTCTTGTAGCGAACGAATAGCCGCAACGTCTTGAAGAACGTTACCGCCCATACCGTAACCTACGGTAATATTTTTAACACCTTGTTCAGCGGCGAGTAACGCTTCGATAATGGCAACGGTGTTAGAAATACACGGTGGGACTAGCGTTCCCGTTAACGGTCCGAACGGTTCACGGTTAATGTGAACGCCTTTTTCTTCAAAAATGCCTACTAGTCTATCGCTATATTGCCAATACTTAATAGAATCTTCTAACGACACGCTCTTTGCGTAAGGTAGGTTGTACGAAATACCACCACCCTCGTTAGAAGTCCAGCCCGCTGCGTGAATAATTTCAGACATTAATCTTGCGTCGGGCGTGCCGTGTCTTGCTTGAAGCGGAACGTTTACTGCGTCGAAAACTTGCTTACAGCCCGTTACGCCGTAGTTTACGCAAGGAAATCCGTTAAGAAGCGCCCTTTCGTTTAAAATACTTTCTTTTATACCGAATTCGGCTTCGGCGTATCTGTTTTGACGAGTGTAACTGTCAATAGTACTGGGCAAGAAGTCCGCACCTGCATCTTCTAAAAACTGTAAAAGTTCTATGTGTTTGTTAATAACAGGAACGCCTGCTCTCGGTTGAACGAGAGTTCTCGCTTTTTGTTTTTTTGCTTTTTCAAGTTTTAATGCAAAGTTCTTTTCTTCGGGAATACTTTGTAAAAAGGGAACAGATTCTTCAAAAACTAAATGATAATCTTTTCCCGTTTTCCATGAAGCAAGTACTTGTTCTCTTTGTTCAAAAAATTCTTTTTCGGTTAATTTTTTATTCTTTACCATTTTTCCACCGTATTTAATATTGTTGTATTTTTATTGTTGTGGCAACGCCACTATTCTTTTTTTCATTATTTTTAATGCTAGCAACGGGTCAATTTCCGCTAGCAGTCCCATTGACGCCAAAATATAATCTTTGTCTATCATATATCTTGGGTTTTGCGGTCTTAACTCTAACCCTTTTTTACGGTCGTATAAAACCGCACTTAAGATTTTTTCAGGGTTTTCGTTGTGAACTAATACACCGCCCGTGCCTATAACTTGGTTAATTAAAGACAAGTCTTTTCCGTGTTGGTTGTATAGCATACCCATTGGCGTATAAGTTTCTTCCATTTTACCAACGTGTCTTGCCATTGCCTTGTCTACACAAATTCTACCCATTATAACGTCTATCTTTTTTTGTTCTTCGGTATCGGGTACGACGTCTACGTTGTTGTGCCTATAAGTTAGTTCTTTTTCTAGGTCGACGTTTTCCTCTTGGTTTATAAGCCTGATTTCTTCTTGCGACAGAGAATTTAACACGCCGAGTGCCGAATATCTCATACCTAAGTCGCCTTCTACCGTGCGTTTTGCGTAAGGTTCTTCTAGCCCTTTTATTACGACGTCGCTTCTTTTTGCCGAAGCCGAACAAATAGAATACATATCCGTCGTTGCACCACCGATGTCTAAAAGCACTATTTCGCCTAGTCCGCTTTCTCGCATATATCCGTCGGCAAGAAGCGTTACTGCTCTTAGCACCGATTCGGGCGTGGGAAGTATTACCTTGTCAATCTCTTTTTCTATTTTTTTAACGCCCTTAGCTTCTATAATATTTCCTAAGAAAATTTTGCGAATTAGTTCTCTCGGCTCGTCGATGTTTAAAACGTTTAGTTTTGGCATAACGTTAGAACAAAAATACTCGTTTAGTTGGTATTCTTTGGCAATTTCTTTAGCCCTATCAACTGCGTCTTTGTTACCAGCATAAATAATCGGAATTTTTATACTGCTTTTTGCTAGCATTTCTTGATTAAAAAGAACGCATTCTTGATTACCACCGTCAGTGCCACCCGACAACATTATAATATCTATATTTCTCTCTTTGATTTTCTCTATATCAGAATTACTTAAATGATGAGAAAATGAAAGTTCTACTTTTGCCCCCGCACCTAAACACACTCGCCTTGACGCTTCCATTGTCAGTTCGGGAATAAGCCCTATTGCAGCCATCTTAAGTCCACCCGCCGCCGACGAACACGCTATAATTTTATCAAAACTAGGATTTTCTTCGCCTAACTTTTGAGATAACACCTTTAAAGCGTTTTGATAACCAATAGTTATGTCGGTATCTACAGTAGTGAAACTACTTGCCGTAGCAACAACGTCTTCTATTTCGGTATCGACTGCCGTAAGCTTGGTAAAAGTAGAACCGAAATCTATCATTAGATAACGGCTCATAATATTATTCCCCTAATAACTCTTTAATGTCGGGAAGCGTTTCTTCTATCGGCACGCCCGGACCGTATACTTTGTTAAATCCCATGGCTTCAAATCTAGTGCGAACGTCGTCGAAATTTTGTTTGCCTACTACGATGTTTCCACCAACAAATAACGGAATATCACCAATACCTGCTTCTATGCACGCTTCTCTCATACCACGGCAATCTATTTCGCCTTGACCGTAAAGCGACGATACCATTATTAAGTCTGCGTTAGTTTCAATTGCTGCGTTAATAAAATCTTCTTGAGAAGATAAAACGCCGATGTTAACTACGTTATAGCCTTCGTTTTTTAAAACGTATTCTATAATCTTGTTACCAACAGCGTGTACGTCTGCACCTATTACACCAATTACAATAGTCTTCATAATTCTTATCCTTAAATTTTTATACTTTTATTATAACACCTTACTTTTCCCAAAACA
>JAFVOW010000001.1 GCA_017505625.1 Clostridia bacterium
CCTATCAATTTCTAGGTCTTTTAGAACGTGGTGGATTATCTGCAACCGTTAGGCGTAAAATGGGTGAAGATATAGAGGGCGCTTGCAGACAACTAAGGAGAAGACATCTAGAAGGGCAAGGAGAATAAAATATGTATAATTTAACGATTGCCTACATAGCTAGTTTTTGTGCTATGTTTGTTACGACTAGCAGTTATTTTTTTAAGAAAAAATTGATGTACTTAATATTTCAATTAAGCGCAATAGTTTTTCTAATTTTATCCTATTTTTTTACACTAGAATTTGTTGCAATGATAGGTATAGGAGTGGGACTATTTAGAGTACTAGTTTATTTGTTTTATGAAAACAAACAAAGGATTGCGCCGTTATATTGGGCGTTTATATTTAGTGTCTTAACAATAATGGCATATTTTGTTGGAAGTACATTAAAAGAAAGTGGACAAAGTTACTATGATATACTTTACGTTTTAAGTCTATGTATGTTTGCTTTTATTTTTAGAATAAGAGATATAAAATTGGTAAGATATTTATGTTTAATACCTCTTATTATGTCGGCATTATATAATATTTTAATAAATGCGCCAATTTTTGCAACACTCTCATACGTTTTTGAAACCTTGGCAAATGTTAGTGCAATAATTTTTTACGCAGTTAAATATAACAAACCCCAAATAATATCTATAAAAAAGGAGAATACAGATGAAAACAATTAAAATAGCACCATCAATTTTGTCGGCAGATTTTTCTAAAATTGGCGAGGAAGTAAGAGATATTACCTTAAATGGTGCAGACGTTATACACCTAGACGTTATGGACGGAAATTTTGTTAAAAACATTTCTTTTGGTCCAAAATTTATTAAAGACGTAAGACCTTATTCTAAAGCAGTCTTTGATGCACATTTAATGATACTAAACCCGCAAAATTACGTAGACCGTTTTGCTGATGCTGGTGCGGATATTATAACCGTACATCACGAAGCGTGCGGAGATAATTTATTGAACGTATTAAAGCAAATTAAATCGCTAAACGTTAAATGCGGTGCGGTAATTAACCCCGATACGCCCGTAGAAAAGATTAAAAGCGTTATAGAGTACTGCGATATGATACTTTTAATGAGCGTTTTCCCAGGATTTGGCGGACAAAAATTTATTCCCGAAGTATTACCTAAAATCGAAGAAGTTGCAAACCATATAAATAAATTAGGACTTGACATCGACGTAGAAATTGACGGTGGAATAACAAAAGACAACGTTAAAAGCGTAAAAGATGCGGGTGCTAACGTTATAGTTGCAGGAAGTACCGTGTTTAATGAAAAAGATAGACGTAAAATAATAGAAGAACTAAGAACTATCTAGTTTTAGACAATTTTTTATCAAATTCGACATATAATACAAGAAGGAGTGTTATATGAAAATTTGTTGTATTAAACCACCTAAGTTCATAAGAAGAATTTTAAGATTTTTTGTTAAAAAACACGACTAAAACATAAGAAAAAAAAGACCGCTTAAAAGCGGTCTTTAATTTTTTAAATGTTAAATAAATTCTATAACAGTTTCGTTGATTTTTCCCGTTTCTTCTAGTTGCTTTGAAAGTTCTTCAAAAACTTTAGGAACGTCTTCAAACTTAGCCTTGTTTACAGGTAAATTAGAAAGGTTAATGGCTTTGTTCGATATAATGTTTATACTAGAAGCAGTGTTGCCAAAACCGTTATTTATGCAAAGAATATCTAGTTGTTTTTTTATTGCCTGAGTAAAGGTAATAGGACTGTTTTTATAAGACGAACCGGTAAAAGCAACTTGAGCACCGAACGAAGCAAGGTTAAATGCTTTAGCAACGGGAATATTACAGTCGGAAACGTACACAACCTTTTCAGCCATACGACCACTGGTAATCATGAATACTTCATCTTTCCAGTTATCTTCAGCACCTAAAACGTAGTAAACGCCTGATTCTTTAGCAGTTTTGTAATCTTGTTCATCAGTAGTCATTAAAATTGGAACTGCCGAATAGTAGATAAGAAGTTGAGACAAAATATTACCAAAATTGTTAGCACCAATAACAGCAACGTAATCGCCCTTTTGTATGTTAAGTTTGTCAATTACAGCAATAGCAAGCGAAATGTGTTTAATAAAAAGTGCTTCGTAGTCAGAAACGTTGTCGGGAAGAGTAAAGAGTTTTTCAGCAGGTGCTGAAACGAAATCTCTCAAAAACCCGTGAGTGTCTTCACCAGCGATATACATATCCGAACATTTAAGGTAAGAACCGTTAATACAGTTATAACACTCACCACACTCAGTGTTAGGTTCAACGTAAACGTGCTTGCCTTTTTCGATATCGAAAAGATTTGCTTGCGTTTCACTGATGATACCCGTGCCAGTGCTACCTAGAACAATGTTTTCAGCAAAAACTTCGCCGTTGTAACGCAAAACGTCGGGAATAGTAATAAGTGCCATAGTTGTTTTAACTTTAGGTGCACCTATTAACTTCTCGTTTTCAGTAACGTCGCTAAGTTGTAATTTTTTTTCGTCGGTTATAAAGTAACCTTTCATAAAAATCTCCGTATTTACAGAAAATTAAATACATTATATTATAAAAAATAAAAAATAGCAAGCGTTTAAGCGTTCAAATAATATTTTGAAAAAATTAATAAAAATGATTGATTTATAGTTGACTATATTTAAAAAATATATTATAATCGTTGAGTAAATCACGAAAAGAGGTGCATTATGAAACAGGGTATTCATCCGGATTATCACGAAGTAACTGTTACTTGTGCTTGTGGCGAAACTTTTAAGACCGGTTCAACTAAGAAGACCGATAATATAAAGGTTGATATTTGCAGTAAATGTCATCCTTTCTTTACTGGTAAACAAAAATTGGTAGACACCGGTGGCCGTGTTGACAAGTTCAACAGGAGATATGGCAATATTAGTAAATAGTTGTCTAAGCAAACGGCTTTACGGGTTAAATATACCTGTAAAGCCTTTTTTATAGTTATATGTCTAAATCTAGCAGAAAGTCTAAAGCTGAAAAAAGAACTTCTATAGGCGGTCAAGCCGTATTAGAAGGGGTTATGATGCGTGGTAAATCTTCTATGGCTACTGCCGTAAGGGATGAAAAAGGTAATATTTTAACCGAAGCAAAAAGGTTAAAAAACACCAAAACAAAGTCACGCATTTTTCGCATACTTGTAATTAGGGGTGTTTACGCTTTTATTCAATCACTTTTCGGTGGGATGTCGGTGTTGATGCGTTCAGCCGAAGTCTACGGTGAAGCAGAACCTACTAAGTTTGAAAAATGGCTTTCGGAAAAACTTAAAATCGACGTTATGAGTGTCGTTGGCGGTTTAGGGCTAATTTTAGGGCTATTACTAGCAGTTTTTCTATTT
This sequence comes from Clostridia bacterium, assembly GCA_017505625.1. Taxonomy (GTDB): domain Bacteria; phylum Bacillota; class Clostridia; order Christensenellales; family Borkfalkiaceae; genus UBA1259. The sequence goes on from JAFVOW010000001.1 coordinate 3,390, forward strand.
ATTTGGCTACCCCAGTTTGTTAGAACAACGCTAGAAAGTTTATTTGGCGATGAATTTGGTTTGTGGGCTAAAAACTTTATAGAAGGTGGGTTAAAACTACTAATCTTTCTCGGATATATAGTATTAGTATCTTTAATGAAAGATATACGCCGTACTTTTATGTATCACGGCGCAGAACATAAAACCATATCTTGCTATGAAAAAGGGCTAGACCTAACCGTAGAAAACGTAAAAACTTGTCCACGTGTGCACGATAGATGCGGTACAACCTTTATCGTTTTCGTTATGCTTATAGGAATAATCGTATTTGCTGTGTTTGAGTCTTTGGTTGGTCAATCAGTAAACGGAATACTTAGAGTAGTATGCAAACTTTTATTATTACCAATCGTTGCAGGACTGTCGTACGAACTATTAAAAGCATTATCTAAAACGACGTGCTGGGTGGTGTATCCGTTAAAAGTTCCAGGCTTACTATTGCAACGAATAACTACTAGAGAACCCGACGAAAAAATGATAGAAGTTGCAATAACATCCTTTAAGAAAGTATTAGAAATGGATGCCGATGCAACTATTCCTGAGTGCGAGTTTGAGATTTCTAAAAAACGTTCAGTGGTTACTAAAACTGTATACGAAGCGTTAAAAAAAGCAGGTATAGACGAAAAAGCTGAATCGGAGTGGATAGTTAGCTTAGCTTTAGGTATTAAAAGAGACCAAGTGTATTCAGCCGATTTAGTAGATGCTAAAGATATAAAAAAGATAGAAAAAATCACTGCCGAGCGCTCTAGTGGTAGACCGCTTTGGTACTGCATAGGCGATACAGATTTTTACGGCTATACTATAAAAGTAGACGAAAGAGTTTTAATTCCTAGACCAGAAACAGAACTTTTAGTAGAAAACGCACTAAAATATATAAACCAAGATAGCAAAGTTCTAGATTTATGTACGGGCAGTGGTGCAATAGCGATTACTATTCAAAAAGAATCAAACGCAAACGTTACGGCAAGTGATTTGTCAAAAGAAGCACTTACACTTGCTAAAGAAAACGCTATAATTAACGATGCAAACGTTGATTTTATAAAAAGCGATTTATTTAATCAGTTACAAGACAATAAGTTTGACGTTATTATAACTAATCCACCTTATATTAAAACCGAAGACATTGTAGATTTACAAAAAGAAGTTAAGTCTTACGAACCGCTTATGGCGCTAGACGGCGGTGTGGATGGACTAGATTTTTATAGAAAAATTGCAAAAGAGTGCAAAAATTATCTAACTGATAACGGTGTGATATTGTTAGAGTGTGGGTATAATCAAGCACGAGAAATCAAAGAATTGTTTAGAGATTTTTCTCGTGTTGAAATAATAAAAGATTACGAAAATATAGAAAGAATTATAGTGGCGGTATTTTAATGTTTAAAAAACTTGACAAAATGCTAGAAAGGTATGAAAAACTTAACGTTTTAGTGGGTGATGCCGACGTTATTTCACGTATGGATGAATGGAAGGCATACACTAAAGAGCTTGCTGAAATTACTGAAACGGTAGAAAAGTATACCGAATACAAAAAAGTTTTATCAGAACAAGAAGAAGTTAAGGAATTGCTTACAGTAGAAACTGACGTTGAAATGAAAGCGATGATGAAAGAAGAACTTGAAGTGTGCAAGGATAAACTTCAAGCAATTTCAGACGAATTAAGGATATTGCTTCTTCCTAAAGACCCTGATGACGATAAAAACGTTATTATGGAAATACGTGGTGGCGCAGGTGGAGACGAAGCCAACCTTTTTGCGTACGAGCTATATAAACTATATATAAAGTACGCTGAAAAGAATCGTTGGAAAACCGAAGATATAGACATCAGTGTAACCGAACTAGGTGGGTTAAAAGAAGGAATTTTTTCTATTTCTGGTAAAGACGTATATAGTAAACTTAAGTTTGAAAGTGGTGTTCATAGAGTGCAGCGTGTACCCGAAACCGAATCGCAAGGTAGAGTTCACACTTCTACTTGTACGGTAGCAGTATTACCCGAAGCAACCGACGTTGAAATAAAAATTGATGAAAAAGACTTAAAGGTAGATACGCTTCGTTCTTCAGGCGCAGGTGGACAACACGTTAATAAGACGGAATCTTGTATTAGACTTACACACTTACCTACGGGTATTGTGGTTTTATGTCAAGACGAGCGTTCGCAAACTAAAAACCGTGAAAAAGCAATGAAGGTATTAAAGAGTAGACTTTATGACTTCTATCAATCACAAGCCGATAAAGAATATTCAGATAACCGTAGAAGTCAGGTAGGTACGGGCGATAGGTCTGAAAGAATTAGAACTTATAACTTCCCTCAAGGAAGAGTTACCGACCACAGAATAGGACTTACTTTATATTCGCTAGACAATTTTATGTTAGGCGATATAGACGAAATGGTAGAGGGTTTAAGAATAGCCGACAGGGAACTTAAACTTACTCAAGGATTCGACGAAGAATAAAATGCTTGGAGAAGCAAGAAATATATAACACAATAAGAGGAGAAACAACTATGACGATTTCACAAAAGGTACAAAAAATAGCGCCGTCCTTAACACTTGAAATAACGGCAAAAGCAAAAAAGCTTAAGGCTGAGGGCGTTTCAGTAATAGGTTTTGGTGCGGGAGAACCCGACTTTAATACTCCCGAATATATTAATAATTCGGCTAAAAAGGCAATAGACGACGGCTTTACAAAATATACGCCTGCATCAGGTATGGTTGAACTTAAAAAGGCTATTTGCGAAAAGTTTAAAAAGGATAACGGTTTAGAGTACGTGCCCGAACAAATAGTAATATCAACTGGCGCAAAAAGTTCACTTTACCATGCAATATGTGCAATAATTGACGATGGCGACCAGGTTATCTTGCCTTCGCCGTATTGGCTAACGTATCCCGAACTAGTAGGATTAGCTGGTGGCGAAACTGTTTACGTTAAAACTGATAAATCTACGGGTTATAAGATGACTGCTAGCCAACTAAAATCGGCTATAACAAACAAAACCAAAGCTTTAATTCTTAACTCTCCGAATAACCCCACAGGTTCAGTATATACTAAAGAAGAAATTATCGAAATTGCTAAAGTATGCCAAGAATACGGTTTGTACGTAGTTTCCGATGAAATTTATGAAAAGCTTATTTACGATGGTGAAGAGCATTATTCTATTGCTTCAGTAAACGAATATATGAAAGAACATACTATCGTTATAAACGGGGTATCTAAATCTTACGCTATGACCGGTTGGAGAATAGGATATCTAGCTGCACCGATTAAAATCGCAAAAGCAATTTCAAGTATGCAAAGTCATACTACTAGTAACGCTTGTTCTATCTCGCAATATGCATCAGTTACTGCTTTAACTGCACCCGAAGGTGATGAATTTATCAGTAAAATGCAAAAGATTTTTGACGATAGAAGAAAGTTTATGATAGAAAAACTTTCTAAATTTGAGAATATTGAAATTGCGAAACCATCAGGAGCATTTTACGTGTTTATCGACGTGTCAAAAAATTACGGCAAGTCGTACGATGGAAGTGTAATAAACGGTTCAATGAGTTTTGCTGACCTTGCATTAAAAGAAGGAGTTGCGCTTATTCCTGGTGTTGCTTTCGGTGACGATAACTGCGTAAGACTTTCTTACGCAATATCAATGGAAGATATTGAAGAAGGCTTAAATAGACTAAATGCTTTCTTGTCAAAGTTGAAATAATAACTAAAATTTTACTAAGAACAATTTTTTGGGTAAAAAATTGTCAAATAAACAGATTATTTTTTAAAAACCTATTGAAATTTAATCAAAAGTATTATAGAATAGAAGTACGAACAATATAATTTCATCAGGAGGGAAATCATGAAAATTGTTTATGGACCTAAGGGTTCGGGTAAAACCAAAATTATTATCGAAAACGCTAACAGCGTATTAAAAGATGCAAAGGGTTACGTTATTTACATAACCGACACTAGTAGATATTCAATGGATTTAAAACATCCTATTAGATTTTTAGACGTATCAGGTTTTTCAATTCAAGGTGTTGACGGATTGAGAGGATTTATTAAAGGTATAGTTGCTGCAAACGGAGATAATGAATACGTGTTTATTGACGGTATTGCTAGAATTGCCAATAAGCCCTTAAACGAACTTGGTTCTATTTTTGAAGCAATTGAAATGCTAGAGAAAGAATACGGTGTAAAATTCGTACTTACGGTAAGTTCTGCGAAAGAAGATTTACCAGAATTTGTACTAAAACACGTTTAATAGTTGATTTCTACGAGCAAATAGTGTAAAATTAAAGTCGGAATATTTATATTCCGACTTATTTTTTGTAATTGGACGGTATTATGAAATTTATCAGTACAAGGGGTGGCGAATTTGTAGAAAGTTCGGCACAGGCAATAGTAAAAGGTTTAGCAGACGACGGTGGTCTTTTTGTTCCCGAAAGTTTTCCTAATTTGTCGGCTGATATACAAAACATGCTTGAATTAGACTATGCAGGTATAGCAACTAAAGTTATAGGTTCATATCTAGAAGAATATGACAAGGAAGAACTTTATAATGCTTGTAAATCGGCGTATTCAAGGTTTACCGATGATAACGGTGCAACGCTAGTTAAATTAGATGATAATTCTTACGTTTTAGAACTTTTTCACGGACCGACTTTAGCGTTTAAAGACGTGGCGTTAACGCTACTTCCATATCTTTTACGTAAAGGCGCAGATATTACGGGTATGCAGGAAGAAATTCTAATTCTTGTTGCTACTAGTGGTGATACGGGTAAAGCTGCGTTAGAAGGATTTAAGGATGCAAAAGGAATAAAAATTTGCGTATTTTATCCGACAGGTGGCGTTAGCGATATGCAAAAACGTCAAATGGCAACACAAGAAGGCGAAAACGTCAACGTTGTAAGTGTTAAAGGGAACTTTGACGATTGCCAAACTGCAGTTAAAACTATTTTTTCCGACAATTCTATAAAAAAAATATTAGCAGAAAAAGGCATAGTTCTCTCCAGCGCTAATTCTATAAACTTTGGTAGACTTGTTCCACAAATTAGTTACTATTTCTCTGCGTACTGTGATTTAGTAAATGCAGGTCAAATAAAAATTGGCGACAAGGTAGATTTTTGTGTTCCGACTGGAAACTTTGGTAACATTTTGGCTGGGTATTACGCTAAGAAGATGGGACTTCCCGTAGGTAAACTCGTTTGTGCTTCTAACGAAAACAACGTGTTAACTGAATTTTTTGAAACGGGTAGTTACGACGCTAATCGTGAATTTTTCAAAACTACTTCGCCGTCAATGGATATTTTAATTTCTTCTAACCTTGAAAGACTTGTGTTTGAATTAAGTGATAGAGATGCGAATTTAACAAAAACTCGCATGGAACAACTCAAAAAACAAGGCACGTATTCTTTATCTAGAACTGAACAAGAAAAAATGCTTGAAGAATTTTCGGCAGGGTATTGCGACGAACAAGACTGTGAAGAGACGATTTTAGACGTGTTTGACGAATACGGATACGTTTCCGACACACATACTGCAGTTGCGTTAAACGTTGCTTTTGGTTATAGTGTGTTAAATAACGGATTTAATAGACCTATGGTGGTTTTATCTACAGCAAGTCCGTATAAATTCCCACAAAGCGTTTATAAAGCAATAACGGGCAAAAAGATAACCGATGCGTTTACTTCTGCTTATAAACTAAACGAACTAACTGCTGAAGAAATTCCCGAGCAGATTCTTAACCTAAAAGATAAAGCGTTAAGGTTTACAAAAATTGTCGATAAAAAAGACATTTTTGATAGTGTAAAAGAATTTTTAAGTATATAAATTTAAGATAATTTCAAGAAAGGTATAATAGAATGGAAGATAAGAAGATATTGTTTAGTGCAATTCAACCTAGTGGAATTTTAACCATTGGTAATTATTTAGGTGCATTAAGAAACTTTAAAAAACTTCAAGACGAGTATAACGGTGTGTTTGCTCTTGCCGATTTGCACACCCTAACGGTAAAACAAGAAGCAAGTGTATTGCGTGCTAATAGTTATGAACTTTCTGCATTATACTTAGCATGTGGTATAGACCCTGAAAAATCTATTTTGTTTGCGCAATCGCACGTTTCGGCACATGCTGAACTTGCATGGGTATTAAACACCATAAGTTATCCTGGTGAACTTTCTAGAATGACTCAGTTTAAGGATAAAAGTCTTAAACACGAAGATAATATAAATATGGGATTAATGGACTATCCCGTTTTAATGGCTGCCGATATATTACTTTATCAAACTGAACTTGTTCCTATTGGTGCAGACCAAAAACAACACTTAGAGTTGTCAAGAGATTTAGCGATAAGGTTTAACAACCGTTTTGGCGAAACTTTCAAAGTTCCCGAACCGTATATAACAAACAAACGGCAAGGGTTATGAGTCTTGCTGAACCCGAACGTAAAATGAGTAAATCAGACGCTAACCTTAACGCATTTATTTCTATGAACGACGACCCTGATACAATTATTAGAAAATTTAAGCGTGCAGTTACCGATAGCGATAATAAGATAGTATACTCTCAAGAAAAACCAGGTATCAGTAACTTATTGTCAATATACTCAGCATTTACCGGTAAAACTATAGAGCAAGCTGAACAAGAATTTGAGGGAAAAGGTTACGGCGATTTTAAGATAAAAGTAGGTGAAGCCGTTGTTGAAACAATCGAGCCCATCAGACAAGAAAAGAATAAAATTCTTACGGACAAAGCATATATAGACGACGTGCTTAAAATTGGTGCTGAAAAGGCTGAAAGACTAGCATATAGAACACTTTCAAAAGTGTATAAAAAACTAGGTTTATTGCCGAGAAAAAGGGGATAATATGTTCGGGTACGTAAAAACCGATACGCCTAATATGTACGTAAAAGATACCGTTTTATATAAAGCAATGTATTGTGGTTTATGTAAAGGTATAGGCAAGGTTTCAGGACAGCGTGCAAGATTAGTGCTTAATTACGATTTAACGTTTTTGTCTGTTTTACTTCATAACCTTGCAGGTATTGACGTAAAAATTGAGAAACAACGTTGTATCGCACATCAAATAAGAAAACGTCCCGTGGCTATTCCAGACGAATTGACCGAAAAAATTGGTGCGTTCAACGTGATTCTTGCTAAGTACAAGATTTTAGACGACGTTTACGATAGTGGGAATGGAAAAATTAAAAACGCTTTCTTCAATAAAGCGTATAAAAAAGCAAAAAAGTTTACTCCCGAACTAGACGAAATTGTAGATAAAAACTATAAAATTTTACGTGAATACGAGAAAAATAATAGCGATAGCGTGGATATGGTTGCCGATTCTTTTGGTAATATGATATCTCAAGCAGTGCAAGTTTTATTAAAAGACAAAGTAGACGAAAACTTAACAAAATTATGTTATAACCTAGGTAAATGGATTTACCTTATCGACGCATTAGACGATTTTGACAAAGATAAGAAAAAAGGCAATTTCAACGTTTTTATAAATATGTATAAAGACGTTATAGATAAAAAATCTTTAATGGAGTTGCATAAAGATTATATAGTTGAAATTTTTTCTCAAGTAATTGTCGATATAGAAGACTCGGCGAAAAAACTTGATTATAAATTTAATCATGATTTAACTGATAACGTTTTAACGTTAGGGTTAAAGCAACAAACAAAAACCGTAATGGAGAAAACTAATGAAAGATAGTTACAAAGTTTTAGGTTTATCAGAAGACGCTACCAATACCGAAATTGATGAAGCGTATAAAAAACTTAAAGAAAAATATTCAAGAGAACGTTTCTACGAAGGCGAAATTGGTAACGACGCTGCGAGAAATCTTACCAAACTAGAAAATGCTTATGCTGAAATAATTTTAGAAAGAAATTCTCATAAAGGAACTGAAAAAGAAACTATGGATTATTCAGAAATCGAGCGTTTGATAAAGGAAGGAAAAATTTCCGACGCTCAAAATAAGTTAGATGAGTATTCAGAAAGAGATGCTGAATGGCATTATCTTCAAGCAGTAATTTTTTATAAAAA
>JAFVOW010000110.1 GCA_017505625.1 Clostridia bacterium
GTTGAAAATAAAGCGAATTTTAAAAATGAAATAGTTGTTGAAAACACTTTAGCTGAATTTTCAAAAATGTCATCCAAGTGGTTTTCGCATCCGTCAAACGATATGAAACTTGTCGGTGTTACGGGTACTAACGGTAAAACAACTACGGTGTCGCTAATCAACGCAATTTTAAAAGAAAACAAAATTAAGACAGCTCTTGTTGGTAATGTTGGAAAACCTATTACTAGCGAAATAGAAAAGATAGATAAAAATACCGTTTGTGTAACTGAGATTTCAAGTTTTCAACTAGAAAGCGTGCAAAGTATCTGTCCGCATATTAGTTGCGTTTTAAATATTGCCCCCGACCATTTGGAAAGGCATTACAGCATGGAAAATTACGTCTATCTCAAGAAAAAACTGTTAAAAAATCAAACTGCTACTGAGTATACGGTTCTAAATTACGATGATGAAATAGTAAAATCATTTCACTTAGAAAGTAATGCAAAACCTATTTTTGTTTCTCTAAAAGAACAAGTAGACGGAGCATATTTAGTTGGCGACAAAATCTATTATAGAAACGAGTTTATTATACATATAAACGAACTTCCTTTAATAGGAGAACACAACGTTTACAACTGTATGTTTGCAATTGTTGTTGCAAAACTTTTAGGTGTAAATAAAAAGGTCATAACAAGCGCATTAAAAGCGTTTAAGGGCGTAAAACATAGAATAGAATTAGTAAACGAAATTCAAGGAGTAAAGTATTATAACGATTCAAAGGCAACAAACACTGCTTCTACTATAAGCGCAATTAGAACTATGAAACTTCCTACAGTTCTAATGCTAGGTGGTAGCGAAAAAGGGGAAAAATACGATACTCTTTTTCAAGAAATCATAAAAAGTAACGTAAAACACGTGGTTTTGATGGGCGATTCAAGATTTCACATGCTTGAAAGCGCAATGGCTCAAGGTTATAAAAACGTTACACTTACCGAAGAGTTTTCGGTTGCCTTAAAAGTTGCAAATATTTTCGCACAAAAAGGCGATTGCGTTTTATTAAGTCCAGCATGTGCTAGTTTTGATAAGTTTTCATCATACGAAGAACGTGGAGAGTTTTATTGTAAAGAAATAGAGAATTTAATTGGAAACAGTAATGCTTAAACCTAAAACTAATCAGGGAGACGTACTGCTGCTAATTGCGGTAGTCTTGCTTAGCGTTATTGGTACGGTATTTATTTATTCTGCAAGTAACTATTCAGCATATAAAACTTATGGCGACTCTTTTTATTTTGTTAAAAAACAGGTAATAGGAATACTTTTGGGCGTTGTCGCAATGGTGCTAGCGTCAATCTTTGATTATAAAAAATTAAAAAAGTTTAATTTGCCTTTTTCTATTGTAACGGTAGTACTTTTAGCGCTTGTATTTGTTCCAGGAATAGGCGTGGAAAATTACGGCGCAAAACGTTGGATAGGTCTTGGAGCATTTACTATACAACCGTCCGAATTAGCAAAATTTTCGCTCATTTTATTTTCGGCGTGTTACGTCAGTAAACATCCCGATAAAATTAAGACCTTTTTGGGGTTTTTGCCTATATTGTTTTACGGGCTGATTTTGTGTGCTTTAATAATTTTAGAACCAAATATGTCAATTACCGTTTGTATGGCAGGACTTTTATTTTCCATCTTATTTGCTTCGGGCGTTAAGATAAAACACCTTGTTTTTTTGATTTTACCGGCAGTAATTTTTGCTGTAATTCTTATTGTTTCGGCTCCTTATAGGCTTCAAAGACTAGCGGCGTTTTTAGACCCGTGGGCAAATCCAAAAGGCGAAGGATACCAATTACTGCAATCACTTTATGCGTTGGGGTCGGGTGGATGGTTCGGTGTAGGACTGTTTAATTCTAGACAAAAATATGCGTTTCTTCCATTTGCTGAATCAGATTTTATCTTGTCGGTAATAGGCGAAGAAATTGGTTTTATTGGGCTAGTATTTTTCTTTTTATTACTATCTTTTATTATTTTTAGAGGAATAAGAATAGCGTCTAAATCAAAAGACGTTTTTGGGTTTATTTTGTCAATAGGAATTACTCTAATTTTCGGTATACAAGTAGTGGTAAACGCACTAGTAGTAACAGGAAGTATTCCTCCTACGGGATTACCTTTACCTTTGGTGTCTAGTGGAAACACCTCAATTATAATATTTATGACTGAAATGGGCGTCTTATATAACGTATCCAAGCAGTCATCCTTAACTTTTTAAATTACTTTCCCATACAATAAAATATCGTTAACATTAGGAGATACTTTATGGGAAAGTACGTAATCAACGGCGGAAGAAAACTTTCAGGCAAAATTACCGTGCAAAGTGCAAAGAATTCGGTAATGCCGATGATGGCAGGGAGCCTTTTAACGGATGACCCCGTTGTTATAAAAAAATGTCCAAAAATTGCCGACGTTTTTAGTATGTTAAATATATTAAAATCGCTTGGTACAGTTGCTTTTTTTGAAAATGACGACCTAGTTATTATGCCTAAATACACGAAAAGCAACAAAACTGAAAAAAACCAAGCAAAAGCTTTGCGCTCCTCTATATTTTTGATGGGAGCGCTTGTTTCACGTTTTAAAAAAGCTGAAATTTCGTTACCAGGTGGGTGTGATATAGGTGAAAGGCCTATAGACATACACGTAGATTTGTTAAAAAGTATGGGCTGTGAAATAAGTCAGACTACAGACGGCATTAATTGTGTTGGTAACAAGTTAAAATGTTGTGAGTTTAGACTGCCGTTTGCATCAGTTGGAGCAACGGAAAACGCAATTCTAGCTGCCGTAAAATTAAATGGAACGACAGTCTTAAAAAACGTTGCACGTGAACCCGAAATTATAGACTTAGTATGTTTTTTACGTTCAATGGGTGCAAAAATTTATGGTGAAGGCACAAAAACTATACAAATAGAAGGGGTAAAAAAATTACGTGGTACGGAATACCAGCCTATAGGAGATAGGGTTGAAGCGGGAACCTTTCTAACGGCAGTTGCCATCAGTGGTGGTGAATTGGAAATAAAAGGCATAAATAGCGAAAATATTTCCTCACTTATACATAAACTTTGCGAAAACTCTTGTAAAATAACTGTAAAAAATGATATAATATACATAAAAAGTGGTAAGACTAGAAAACCCTTCTCATTAGTAACAGGGCCATACCCGTTATTTGCTACGGATTTGCAAGCACAAGCAATGACGTTAGCGTGTTTGTCCGAAGGACAATCGGTTATAAGAGAAAACGTTTTTGAAAATAGATTTAGACACGTTGAAGAATTAAAGAAATTCGGCGCAGATATAAAAGTTTACGGGCGAGCAGCAGTAATTAACGGCGTAAAAGAATTTATCCCAGCAAACGTTTACGCAAAAGATTTACGTGGTGGTGCTTCGCTAGTACTAGGTGCGTTAAACGCAAAAGGCTCTAGCACTGTTTTTGACGTTTATCATATAGAACGTGGGTACGCTGATTTCGACTTAAAACTTCGCAGTATCGGCGCAGATATTACTAAAATTAACTAAAAAAAGGAAGAGACAAATGAAAACCAAAAAGACGATGGTTATTTTAATAGCAACGGTTTTTGCTTTTGTGTTGCTCTTTTCTTGTATTTTGTTATTTTCAGTAAAAAAAGTGGAAACTAAGTTTACTGTTGCGACCGACATTGAAACTCAAGAACTTGAAGATAGATTGGACTTGTATTGTGGCGAAAATCTATTGTTTTTTGATTGCGTGGAAATAGTAAATTTATTGAAGGAATACCCGTATTTTGAACTTGTTTCAGTAGAAAAACAATACCCTAACGTGATAAACGTTTGTATTAAAGAACGCCTAGAAACCTATTATTTGGTAACTGAAGATAAAGTTTACGTTACCGATAAAGACGGAATTTTGTTAAAAGTTATAAACACTAGCGATTTTTCGGGGAACGTTTCAAGAGAAGTTATAACACTTTCGTTTGAGGGCGTAAATTTTTCCGAACAAATGCTAGGAACAAAAATTGTTTGTGATAAACAAGAGTTGTTTGACGTTGTTTTGGTAATGGCAAAAAGCGTTGATTTAACAGACTGTATTAAATCAATTAACGTTATAAACGCACCTGAACAACAAGACGTGTATTTTTCGACGTATACAGGTGTAAATATTTTGGTAACTCAGGCGTTAGTTCGTGGCGAAGATAAAACTGTTGCGGGATTTAACGCTTATAACAATAAAACTGACGATTATCTTAAAACTTATAACAATATAATCGTAGTTTTAAAAGACGACGGAACTATTCTTCCTATTTGGACGGATAAATAGTAAAGGGGTAGATATGCAAAAGAGACAAGTTGCAGTATTAGACGTAGGCTCTTCTTGTGTAACTGCTGTGGTTGGAGAACGAGGACTTAATAAAACTTTTATTATTAAAGGCGAATCTTCGTTTAATTATGAAGGTTTTGCGGGTGGAGAATTTTTAGACGTAGATTCTCTAAAAAGTGCAGTTCTTTCAGCAGTTAAATTCTTGAAGAAGACGTTAAGGTTTGGTTTTAACGTAGTTTACGTTGGTGTGCCGGGTGCTTTTACTGAAGTTATGGTAAAGGATAGCCAAATATCTTTTCAAAAGAAAAAACGCATTACCGATGAAGACGTTGACACGCTTTTTGATGCTGCTTTCGTGTTGCAAAATTCTAAATACACTTTAATTAATCGTTCAGCAATAGTGTACGAGCTTGACGATTATAGAAGACTTGCTAACCCCGTTGGACAAGTTAGTGAAGTGCTAAAGGGAAAACTTTCTTTTGTTCTATGCAGAAATTATTTCCTAGATATAATTAGAACTGCGCTTAAAATGGGTGGAGTTAATAACGTGGAGTTTGTTTCTTCGTCATTGGCACAAGCAATGTTTTTAGTTAATGCCGAAACTAGAGATAGAATAGCAGAAATCGTAGACGTAGGATATATATCAACGACTTATACGCTGGTACAGGGCGACGGAATACTCTATCAAAAGTCGTTTGACTACGGTGGTGGCTATATAACCGCAGCACTTACTGAAAGATTAGAAACGGATTTTGAAACGGCAGAAACGTTAAAGCGTAAAATAAATTTAAGTAGAATTAGCAACCACGCATTAGATATAATAGACGATGATAAAGGAAAATATTATAGCGTGGAAGAAATTAAAGCGACAATAAAGACTAGTCTAGACGATTTGTGCGAAAATATTTCGCTTGCAATAGAAGAATCGGGGTATGCGATTCCCGAATACGTGCCGTTAATGGTAACGGGTGGAGGAATTGCGCTAATAAGAGGGGCAAAAGAACACGTTTCTAGTAGACTAAATAACGTAGTAGAAATTCTTACCCCATCAATACCATTAAGCGAAAAGCCTACTTCGTCGTCAGTTTTATCGCTATTAGATTTAGCAATAGAACAAAATTCATAATAAGAATATAATTTGGAGGAAATATAATGTACGGTCAAGAAGCATTTAATACCAATTCAGCGGTAATTAAAGTAATGGGTATAGGTGGCGGTGGTTGTAACGCCGTTAACAGTATGATAGATTCAAACGTAAAAAGTGCGGAATTTATCGCTGTAAATACCGATAATCAAGCATTGTTATTATCAAAGGCTGAAAAAACTATTCAAATAGGAGCGTTGCTAACAAAAGGCCTTGGCGCAGGCAGTGACCCTAACGTGGGTGAAGCAGCCGCAGAAGAATCTAAAGACTTAATTGCCGATGCATTACAAGGAACAGACCTTTTATTTATTGCTGCCGGTATGGGCGGTGGTACTGGTACGGGTGCAGCTTCTGTCGTTGCACGTATTGCAAGGGAACTAGGCATTTTAACCGTAGCAGTCGTTACTAAACCCTTTGCTTTTGAAGGTAGAGTGAGAAACGAAAACGCTAACAAGGGTATTTCTAATCTAAAAAAATACGTTGATACGCTAGTTATAATTCCTAACGATAAGTTAACACAATTCTTACCTGCAAACACAGGTGTTTTAGATGCGTTTAAGGTGGCTGACGATATGTTAAAACAAGGTATCGTAGGTATCGTAGATTTAATTGCAACACCTTCGCTTATAAACTTAGACTTTGCGGACGTTAATACAGTTATGAGAAATCAAGGCCTAGCGCACATGGGTATAGGTAGAGCTAAAGGCGAAAATAGAGTCATAGAATCGGTACGTCAAGCCGTTTCAAGTCCTTTACTAGAAACTACCATTGAAGGCGCTAAATCAGTTATATTAAACGTTTCGGGTGGTAGAGACATAACCTTATCTGAAATTACTGAAGCAGCACAACTAGTTCAAGGCATAATTGATACTAACGCAAATATAATTTTTGGACAAACTATCGACGAATCGCTTAACGAAGAAATTAAGATTACTATAATTGCTACAGGATTTTCTCCGAAACCTACCGAAATTGAAGAAGAAGTTGTAACGGTAAAACCTGCAATAGGATTAAACACCCCTGAAGATTCTTCAATTCCACCATTACTTAGAGAATTTGAAAAGAAAGAAGAAATTAAGGTAGAACCTGTAAAAGAAGAAGTTCAGCCCGAAGCTGTACCCGAAGCACCTAAAGTAGAAGCTGAACCCGTAAAAGAAAAAGGTAAAGAACTACCTTTATTTATGAGAAAATTATTTGGTAAAAAATAAATATTTAAGGTTTTTTGAGCGTAGCCATTGCTACGCTCAAATCTTTATAAAAAATATAAAAATTCACTTTAAAATTAGTTGCAAATATGTTTTAGTTGTGATAAAATAAATCACGCAAACGGAAAGGAGTTTGTTTTAACTAAATAAATTTCGGGGTATGGCGCAGTTGGGGCGACTCGTTAGGCAAACAGTTCAGTGAACTGTTTGTAGACAAAGCCCACGAAGTGCTATGCACGAGGGTGGAAGCGCCTTGGGCGCTACCTGTAGAAATTATTTGCGAGTAACAATTTAATAGTCAACTATATAAGGTTTAATCGGGGTATGGCGCAGTTGGTAGCGCGCTTGTCTGGGGGGCAAGAGGCCGTGAGTTCAAGTCTCGCTACTCCGACCAATAAAAAAAGATAGCAATTAAGCTATCTTTTTTTATTGTTGTAGTAAGTGAATTGGCTTGAAGAATCAGAGTTCACATACGAACGACAGTGAGTATTACGGAGCGAAGCGTAGTAATGTGCCCTGCAAGAATACGTTAATTTGTTGACTGTTATTGGTTAGTTTTGTTATAATAAAAGTATGAGAATGAGAAGAAAAAAACATCTAGATGAAAGACTTGAAATTTGTAACGAATATCTTGTAGAAACCGATAGGTCTATAGCAAACGTAACACTTGCGAACCAAAGTAAAGATTACATAGATTATAGGGAACTGTTTTATAATTCAAATCCCGTAAATCTAGAGATTGGCTGTGGCAAAGGTGGTTTTATAGTTAAAACTGCACTTAAAATTGCTAACGAAAATTTTATAGCAGTAGAAATGATGCAAAATATAATCGTTATGGCAATGGAAAAAGCAAAAAATGCAAATCTAAAGAACGTTGTCTTTATGAATACAGGTGCTGAATATCTACCTAGATATATCAAACCTAATAGTATTAAGACTATATATCTTAACTTTTCGCCACCATTTCCGCAAAAAAGTTACGAATGCAGAAGACTGACCAACGAACGTAACGCCACCAATTATTATGATTTTCTTTGTGCTGGTGGAAAGCTGATACAAAAAACCGATGATAAAGATTTCTTTGAATATTCCTTTAATATGCTTAAAAAAGTAGGATTTGAGGTGGTAGATACGTCCGATTTAGTTTTATTTGATAAAGATAACGTAAAAACTGAGTACGAAGAAAAGTTTCTTGCAAAATCGATGAAAATTTATAGACTTATTGCAACAAAAAATTAAAAAAA